>NZ_CAUVXL010000246.1:0-28259 GCF_963555915.1 Protofrankia sp. Cas4 | reverse complement strand
AAACGGGACGACCCCGGAGAGGATCTCTTCGGGAGTATTCCCTGATGTCGGCTGATCGCGTCCGTCTCTGTGTCGGTGCCCGCGAGGATCTGCCCTCGCTCGTATACGGGGGTGAAGCCCCGTCGGCTCACGAACGTGGTTTGTCGTCAGGCGTGGTGAAAGACGGGGCTGGGGCCTGCGGGCGCCGCGACGCGAATCATGATCGCGCGCCCTTCGGCCCCATTGGGACGGGTACCCGCGGAAGCGGCCAGATCAGGGGAACGTCCCATCGAAGAAAACCAGGTCGTCCTACAGGGAGCGGCGGTAGGCGTCGAAGGCGCGGGTGGCGAGCATCCCGGCCATCGTTGCCAGCGCGGTGAGGCAGCACAGATAGATGCTGACCGTCAGCCAGTCCGGGTCGGTCGAGCCGGCCTCGCGGGCGGCGCTGACCGCCCAGTCCACCGGGTTGACCCGCGCGATGACCTGCATCCAGCCGGGCATGAGGTTGCGGGCCATGATGGCTGATGACATGAACGTCAACGGCAGGATGGCGAAGTTCACCGCCGCGATCAGGGCGTCCTCCTTGCGCACGATCAGGGCCAGCGCGTGGGAGAAGGCTGCGACCGTGACCGCGACGAGCGACGCGGCGCTGAGCAGGACGGCCGGGCCGACCAGTCCGTTGCGGTAGTGGGTCCCGACGGCCCAGCCGAGCAGCATGATGATGATCGACTGGATGGCGGTGACGACCGTCTGGTAGACGAGCGCGCTACTGATCAGTGCTGACTTCCGGACCGGGGACGTGAGCATCCGATCCATCACGCCGCGATCGATGTCGATGATGACCCTCATCCCGGACCAGCCAGCCGAGAACAGGGCGCTCATCACCACGACGCCCGGGGTCAGGAAATCGAAGTAGGACCCGCCGCCGAAGCCGGGGACATCGACGACCCGACGGAACAGTGAGCCGAACAGGGGCAGCCAGACCACGGCCTGCACGATCGTGATCGCCAGGTATGCCGGCTGGCGCAGCATGGCGCGCAGGTGCCGTACGGTCAACCAGCGCAGTTGGCGGCCTGCGGAGGCCGCGTACTCAGTCGCCGATGCCGGCACCGATCCCGGCCGGGGTACCGGAATGTCCGCCGACAGGCCGGGCCGGGTGGTGCTGTCCGCGATAGCCGTGCTGGTACCGGCGCCGGTGGCCGCGCTGCCTGACATCACGCCACGTCCTTCTTTTCCTGGACGCCCGGGAGAAGGACGTCGTTTCCCCTGGCGTTGTCCGCGCGCGGGGCAGCGTTGTCCGCGCGCGGGGCAGCGTTGTCCGCGCGCGGGGCAGGCTCGCCGGTGGCCATGAAGCGGCGACCGACATGGCGCAGGTAGACGTCGTCCAGCGACGGTCGGGCGATCGTCGCGGCGATGATCGTGACGTCCACCCGGTCGAGTGCGGCGAAAACGGCGGGCAGCGACGACGCGCCGTCGGCCACCCGGCTGTGGACTTCCCGGCCGTCCACCGTGGTTTCGCTGACCCCGGGGACCTCGTTCAGAGCCGTGGTGACCCGGTCCGCGAGAGCGGTGTCGGCAACGGTCGCGAGCTCCAGGTGGACGGCGTCACCACGCAGCTCGCTCTTGAGTTCGTCCGGGCTGCCTTCGACGAGGATGCGGCCGTCGTCGATGATGGCGACCTTGGATGCAAGCCGGTCGGCCTCCTCCAGGTAGTGGGTGGTGAGCAGGATCGTCAGCCCGTCCGCCGCGAGTGAACCGATCTCGTCCCACATCTGTGCGCGTGCGTGCGGGTCGAGCCCGGTGGTGGGTTCGTCGAGGAACAGCACGCTGGGCCGGTGGACCAGGCCGACGGCAACGTCGAGCTTTCGCAGCATCCCGCCGGAGTAGGTGCGTGCCGGCCGGTCGGCAGCCTGGGTCAGCTCGAACCGTTGGAGCAGGTCGGTGACCCGGGTGGTCAGCCCGGCGCGGGGAAGCCCGTGCAGATGCGCCGCGAGCGCGATGTTCTCCCGCCCGGTTGCTTCTAGATCGATACCGGAACGCTGCGTGACAACCCCGATCGCCTGCCGCACCTGGCCGGGATGGGCGAGGACGTCGAGCCCGGCGACCGTGGCCGCACCGGAGTCAGGACGTGACAGCGTGGTGAGGATCTTCACTGTGGTGGACTTGCCGGCACCGTTGGGTCCCAGCAGGCCGAACACTGTGCCGGGGGCGACGCTGAAGCTCAGGCCACCCAGTGCCCGGACACCACCCCGGTAGGTCTTGACCAGGTCGGTTGCCGTGATCGTAGGCTCGACGGGGTCGGCTGGCGGGGCCAGCGCTGCCGTGGAGCGCTCGGACGGCGCCGCGGCCTGCGCCGGAGCCGGACTTGAGGTCATCGGGTCCCCCTGACGTTCCTGAACCTGTGGGCTGACGGGTGACGGACGTGGCGGTTCACACCTGGGACGACTGCGCGGAGTCGTCCGTTTCGGGAGTGGCCGGGCTGCCCTGTGCGGCGATCGCCCGTTCAGCCGTGTTCAGGACGGATTCGGCCGCTAATCCCGTGTGGCCACCGGCCTGCAGTGCGCGGACCACGACGTCGCGGATCCTTTCCGGGTCGGTCTCGCGGGTGTGGATCGCATCCCAGATATGGATGCCGTCCAGGGTCCGTCCGGAGATCGCCCGGATGAGTTCGTCCACGTAGCGGAGCTCGGCCTCGGCCAGCGCGTTGACGTATTCGCTCTCCAGCGTGAACAACCGGGGCAGGCCTTCGCGGACAGCGAAGGCCTCACCCGCGTGGGTGTGCTCGATCTGGAGCATGAGCCGGCTGCGGCGTTCGGTGAGCAGCCGGACGGCGTCGTCGGGTGTGAGCACAGCCAGCATGGACAGTGCCGCCTCGAAGCGCTGGTACTCCTTGGCGGGTGTGCTGACAAGCTCGGACATCCAGTCGTAGAGCTCGGTGCGGCCGGATGCGGTGATCTCGTAGATGGTCCGTTCGGGCCGTCGGCCTTCGCGAACGGTCTCCCGGGCCGCGATGTACCCGCCACGGGCCAGCGAGTCCACCACGGTGTAGAGCGAGCCGTAGGTCAGCTTGATGCTGTTTTCCTTGTGTCGCTCACGCATAGTAGTCGACATCTCGTACGGATGCATGGGTCGTTCGTTGAGCAGCGCAAGTACGGCCAGTGCCAACATGTTTGCTGTCCGTTGACGGGTCATGCTCTCACCATCCCGACTCCGAGTACTCGGCTACGAGTATCCGGTAAGTGGACGCCGACTGTCAATCGGATGGCTACTTCCAGTGGTCAGCGGCCACTGTCGGCCGCAGCTGACGGCCGCCGGGTCGCACTACGGCGTGTTCGCTGGACCAGACGGCCGACTCTCGAAAGGCTCCAGAGGCGCACCCGCTCGAAGAGGCCGAAGCCGCGAACGCAGGTGCCGCCTGGTGTGGCAACAACCGGACACACCGGTCGCGTGACGCCCTACGCCGAGCGCCGAGCGGCTGGCTGCGGCATGCTCACAAGTGCGTCGTGACACATCCGGCGCGGGTGGGCTCGGCGGCGCACCCGCGCCGGCTTCCGACCGCCGGTGCTCTGGGGGCGACGGCCTCCGGGGGCGACGGCCTCCGGGCGCGCGATCTGACGATCGTTGCTCGCCCTCTGGTCCTCCGGGCGGTTGGTGGTCCGCGCACCGAACTGTCGCCGGTGGGCGGCTGGGTCAGCCCCCGCCCACCGGCGGCTCCTCCTGTGCGGTCGCAGATGGTAACGGCGTGGGCGCACCGGCGGAGTGCGGTGTGGACCTGCGAGGATCGGTGGCATGCCAGTCGGATCCGAGGCTCCGGCCTCTCAGGAGTTGTTCCGTCGCGCACAGCGAGTCATCCCTGGTGGGGTCAACTCGCCGGTTCGGGCGTTTCGAGCGGTGGGCGGCACACCGCGCTTCATGGTGTCCGGGGATGGCGCGTACCTCACCGACGCGGACGGTCGCCGGTACGTCGACCTGATCTGCTCCTGGGGTCCGATGATCCTGGGTCACGCCCATCCGGCGGTCGTCGAGGCCCTTGCGGTGGCGGCGTCGCGGGGCACGAGCTTCGGCACGCCGAGCCCGGGCGAGGTCGACCTGGCCGAAGAGATCGTGTCCAGGGTGGCACCGGTCGAGCAGGTCCGGCTGGTCAACTCCGGGACCGAGGCCACCATGAGCGCGTTGCGGCTTGCGCGGGGTTTCACCCGGCGTTCGAAGATCATAAAATTTGCCGGCTGCTACCATGGTCATGTCGACGCGCTGCTTGCCGCCGCCGGATCGGGCGTGGCTACCCTTGGCCTACCGGACACTCCGGGTGTCACCAGCGCCACCGCCGCGGACACGATCGTGGTGCCCTACAACGATCTGGGTTCGGTCGAGACGGCGTTCGCCGAGTATCCCGGCGAGATCGCCGCTGTCATCACCGAGGCCGCAGCGGCGAACATGGGGGTTGTCCCGCCGCTGCCGGGCTTCAACGCCGGGTTGCGTCGGCTCTGCGACAGCCACGGGGCGTTGTTCATTCTGGACGAGGTGATGACCGGCTTTCGGATCGGCCCGGCCGGCTGGTGGGGGGTCGAGGGCGCAATCGAGGGATGGGCGCCGGATCTGTTCACCTTCGGCAAGGTCATGGGCGGTGGGCTGCCAGCGGCGGCCTTCGGTGGCCGGGCTGAGGTGATGGCGCAGCTTGCCCCGGCCGGGCCGGTCTACCAGGCCGGGACGCTGTCGGGTAATCCGCTTGCTGTTGCCGCCGGTCTCGCCACGCTTCGAGCGTGCGGCCCGGATGTGTACGCGACGGTGGACGCGCGCGCCGGCGACGTCGCCGGGATCGTGTCGACGGCCCTGACCGAGCAGGGCGTACCGCACCTGCCCAGTAGCGCCGGCTCCCTGTTCAGCGTGTTCTTCACCGACGTGCCGTCCGTCGTCGACTACGCCGGGGCGCGGACCCAGTCCAGTGCCCGGTACGCGGCGTTCTTCCATGCGATGCTGGACGCAGGGGTATACCTGCCGCCTTCCGCGTATGAGGCATGGTTCGTCTCGGCGGCGCATGACGACGAGGCGGTGGAACGGATCGCCGGTGCCGCGCCTGCGGCGGCACGGGCCGCGGCCGGCGTTCCCGAGCCGGTGCCGGCAACAAGTGCTGGAGGGATGCGCCCATGACGCGGACGGGCGGTGACACACCGCTGACGACCATCCACCTTGTCCGCCATGGTGAGGTCTTCAACCCCGAGAAGATTCTGTATGGCCGGCTGCCGGGGTTCGTGTTGTCGGAGGCCGGCGCGCGCCAAGCCAAGGTCACGGCGGAGTTCCTTGTTGATCATGACATCGCCGCGGTTGTGGCGAGCCCGCTGGAGCGGGCGCGACAGACCGCCGAGCCGATCGCGCAGTGCCGCGGTGTCACCGTTGAGGTAGATCCCCGCCTCATTGAAAGCCGCAACGTCTTCGAAGGCAAGCCGTTCGAGGCCGGGCCCGCGCTTGTCCGGTATCCGAGGATGTGGAAACTTCTGATCAATCCGTTCGAGCCATCCTGGGGGGAGCCCTACGCCGAGATCGCCGGGCGGATGCTGGCCGCCGTCGCCGAGTGGCGTGACACCTACTGCGGCCGGGAGGTGGTCCTGGTCAGCCATCAGCTACCGGTGTGGACGACTCGCCGGGCGCTCGAGGGCAACAGGCTCTGGCACCGCCCGGACCGTCGCCAGTGCGCGCTCGCCAGCGTGACGTCGGCGGTATACGCCGGCGATCGGTTGGTGCGGGTCGACTATGCCGAGCCGAACGGCCCGACTGTGCACCGGGCCGGCTCCGCCGGCGCGTGAGGGTCGCCGGCGGCGACGGGCCGTGGATGTCGGGTGGCCGTGGATGTCGGGTGGCCATGGGTGTCGGATAGCTGCGGGTCTCAGATAGCGGTGGGTGCTGGGCATCCGCGGCACCTGCAACCTACCCTGGGGTCGAGTTCTACAGTTGGTCGTAGACGTGTCCGTGGCCGGCACCGGTAGATCAAGAGCGGTGAGGTCATGGATGGCGATGTCAGCGGAGATCTGCTGCACATGAGGGGAGTGGGTGTGGACGAGCGACGGAACGCGGCAGGAGTGGGGGCCGGCGCATCCAGGATGTCGATTGTCCAGGTCGGGCAGCTTCCATGGCATGGTCCGTATAAGGGTCTGTCGCTCGTTGTCATCAGCGTGCTGTGTGTGTTGGTCTCTGTGGTGACAGGCTGTTCCAGCGGGACCGACAGTGTGGATCAAGCCGCCGGTGGCGGGTTCGGCTTTGTCCAACAAGCACCCAACTCCGACTTCGTCCCGATCGACAAGCGGGTGCCGGCGCCGAACCTCGCCGGTCCGACCCTGGCCGGTCCAGACCTGGACCTCGCGGGCTTCCGCGGGAGGATCCTCGTCGTGAACTTCTGGGCCTCGTGGTGCGCGCCCTGCCGCGCCGAAACGCCCGGCCTGGTCACGATGGCCGCGGACAACCCGCAGGTGGCCTTCGTGGGAGTGAACGAGAAGGACAACCTCTCGGCGGCGAAGGCGTTCATCCGGGACAACGGTGTGACCTATCCCAGCATCGTCGACCGGATCGGCACGCTCGCCGCGCGCTGGCCGGTGCCGCCCGGCCTGCCGTCCACCTTCGTGCTTGACGGTAAGGGTCAACTCGCGGCCCGGTTCACCGGCGGCGTCCTCGCCGACGAGCTGATGCCCGTCCTCACCAGGCTGGCGGCCCAGGCATGAACGACACCGCCATGAACGACACCGCAGGGACGCGGGGGGCACCTGCGTGAGCGTCGCGTCGTTCGTCACCGACGGACCCGTGCTGCTTGCCGCGCCGGTCGCTGCGGCGGCCGGACTGCTGTCGTTCCTGTCACCGTGTGTGCTGCCGCTGGTGCCTGGATATCTGTCATTCGTCACCGGGCTGTCGGGTGAGGACCTTGCCATCGGTGCTCCTGGAGTCCTGATCCCAGCCGCAGCCGCAGCCCCAGCCGCAACCCCGACCGCCACCCGCAGCCCGACCCAGGCCTGGGCCCGGTTGCGGGCCGGGCGTCGACGGGTGGGCCGCGTCACCCTCGGAACCGGCCTTTTCGTCGCCGGCTTCACCGGGGTCTTCGTCAGTTATGGTGCCGCGTTCGGCGGGTTGGGGCGATGGTTGACCCTGCACCAGGTCGGCGTCAGCCGGATCCTCGGCGCGGTGACGATCGTCATGGGGCTGGCGTTCGCCGGTGCGTTCGCGCGGGTTCCCCTGGCCAACCGGGAGTGGCGCATCCACCGCCTGCCGGCGTCCGGCCTGGTCGGCGCACCGCTGCTTGGCGTCCTGTTCGGGATCGGCTGGACGCCCTGCCTCGGGCCCACGCTGACGGCGGTGCTCGGACTGGCCGTGCAGAGCGCGACCGCCGGCCGGGGGGCGTTTCTCTCCGCCGTCTACTGCCTGGGGCTGGGCGTGCCGTTCCTGATCGTGGGCCTGGCGTTCCGGCGGGTTGCCGGTGCGCTGGCGGCGGTGCGCAGGCGCGCGCGGATGCTCACCCTCTTCGGCGGCATCCTTCTTGTGGTTGTCGGATTCCTCCAGGTCACCGGTGCCTGGACGGATCTGATCGCGGCTGCGCGCCCCTACGCGCCGGGTTTCGCGGAGAGTCCGCTGTGACAACGGGCGGAGGGTCCGCTGTGACGACGAGCGGAGGGTCCGCGGTGACAACGGGCGGAGGGTCCGCGGTGACAACGGGCGGAGGGTCCGCGGTGACAACGGGCGGAGGGTCCGCGGTGACGACGACGATCGGTGCGGCGGCGCCGACGACGGTGCCCGACGAGGTACGCGACGAGGCGCGGACACGCGCCGACCAAGCGCACGCCCAGGCGTTGGAAACGGCGTCCGGATCGCCGGCGGGATCGCCTCCCGGGCCAGCTGGCGGGCCGGGCGGGAACGCCGGCGGCGGCCTGCGCCGCTTCGGGTCCGCCGGGCGGGTGACGGCGCCGATCCGGAAGGTCTGGCATCAGCTGACCAGCATGCGCACCGCGCTGCTGCTGCTGTTCCTGCTCGCGCTCGCCGCCGTCCCCGGATCCCTGCTGCCGCAGCGGTCGCTGAACCCGCTGAAGGTCGAGCAGTACTTTCGTGATCATCCGTCGCTTGCGCCGGCACTGGACAGATTGTCCGCATTCAACGTATTCGGTGCTCCCTGGTTCGCCGCGATTTACCTGTTGTTGTTCATCTCTCTGATCGGATGCCTGTCGGCCAGGGTCCGCTGGCATGCCAGAGCACTGGTGGGCCGCCCGCCGCGGGCACCGGCCCGGCCGAGCCGGCTGACCGGGGGACAGTCGTGGGACAGCGCGCTCACCCCGTCGGAGGCGGTCGAGGCGGCGCGGGTGGTCCTGCGACGGCGGCGGTTCCGGGTGGCGCTCGCCGCCGACGGCGCCACCCGTCCGGACGGCAGCCCGGACTTCTCCGTGGCGGCGGAAAAGGGCTACCTGCGCGAGACGGGGAACCTGATCTTCCACATCGCGCTGGTCTTCATGCTCGTCGGGGTCGGACTGGGCTCGTGGTTCGGATATCAGGGTACGGTCCTGGTGATCACGGGTGACGGGTTCGCGAACACGCTGGTCTCCTACGACCAGTTCAGCCGGGGCAGGCTCGTCGACCCCGTCGGTGATCTAGCGCCGTTCTCCCTGACGATGGAGGAGTTCACCGCGTCCTACCAGCCGACCGGCCAGCCCGCGGACTTCCGCGCGAAGGTCGCGTACGCTACCGAGCTCGACGGGCACACCCGTACCGCTGAGATCCGGGTCAACCATCCGCTGGCGGTCGGCAGCGCAAAGGTCTACCTGATCGGGCACGGGTACGCGCCGCACTTCGTGTTGAGGAACAGCGCCGGCGGGGTCGTCTGGGAGGGCTACCAACCGTGCACCCCCCGCGACGCCATGTTCGCGTCCACCTGCACCTTGAAGATCGGCGACACCGGGCTCGCGCCGACCGGGCCCACGCGTGAGCCCCAACAGCTGGCATTCAGCGGCGTGTTCACGCCCACCACCGAGCTGGACCGGGCCCGCGGCTATGTCTCGACCTACCCGGCCGCGAATGCGCCCGGCCTCACGCTCACCGGCTATGTCGGCAACCTGCACATCAACGAGGGCATTCCGCAGAACGTCTACTCGCTGGATACCCGTGACATGCACCAGCTGCGCGTGAACGGGCCACTCGGCGACAATCGTGCGGCGCAGGTGCTCGCGCTGAACAACCCGCGTCAGCGAACAGTCACCGGCCTGCCCGGTGGGATGTCGCTGGAGGTCGACGGTCTGCGCGAGTTCGCGACGTTCCAGACGAAGTCGGACCCGTTCAAGGGCTGGGTCCTTGTCGCGGCGATTGCGATCATCTGCGGCCTGCTGGTGAGCATGCGGGTCCGCCGACGCCGGATCTGGGTACGGGCGCGCCCCGTGGCCGACGCGGCTGCCGATGCCGATGCCGGCGTAGCCACCGATACCGATGCGGTTACCGTGACCATGGTCGAGATCGGTGGTCTGTCCCGGTCCGACATCGACGGCTTTGCGGCCGAGTTGCGGGCAATCGCCCTGGATGTACGGGCGGCCACGGCGAGTGCCCCCCGGCCGCTGGACTCCCCCGAACAGGAGCTGTGATGCCCGTCAACTCCGGCCTTGCCGCGTTGTCCGACCATCTTCTCGGCGTGACCATGGCGGTCTACGCGCTGGCGATGCTCGGTTACGCGGCCGAGTTCGCGTTCAGCCGATTCGGGGGGACGATCGGCGCAGCGGCCGGGGTGTCATCGACATCGGCGCTGTCATCGGTCGGAGCAGCCCAGCTCACGGCTTCCGGACGGGTCCCGGCGATGGCTGGCGCCGTCACGGCCGGTGGTGCCGTCCATCCCGCGGTGGCTGATCCCGCGATGGCTGATCCCGCGATGGCCGATCCGGCGGCGGAGGCTCTCGCCGCGGCGGCGGCCCGGGCCGCCGATCGTGGTGCGGAGCAGAGGGCAGTGGCTGCGGCGATGGCCGCGGCGACGGCCGCTGCGACGGCCGGGGACCGTGCCGACCCACCGGTCACGGCCCGGGTGCGCTGGATCGGCTGGATCGCGGTGGCACTGACCCTGCTCGGCTGGCTGGCCCACGTGGGTTCGGTGACGGCCCGCGGCCTGGCCGCGGACCGAGTGCCGTGGGGGAACATGTACGAGTTCTCATCCATGATCACCTTGGTCGCGGTGTCAACGTACCTGGCCATGCTGGCGCGGACCCGGGCGCGGGTGCGTTGGCTGGGCGTTTTCGTGATGGTTCCGGTGGTGCTCTATCTGGGTTTCGCCGCCACCGTGCTCTACGTCGCCGTGGGACCGCTCGTCCCGGCGCTCAACTCCTACTGGCTCAAGATTCATGTGGTTGCGGCGATCGTCGCCAGCGGCGTGTTCATGGTCTCGGCGGTCACGACCGTCCTGTATCTACTGAAGGACCGCTGGGAGAACAGGCTCGCCGCTGTCGCCGCCGGTCGGGCTGACGCGTCCGCCGCGATGCGCAAGCGCGGCGGGATCATGATGCGCCTGCCCGCGGCCGTGGCTCTGGACCGCATCACCTACCGGGTGATCGGGCTTGCGTTCCCGATCTGGACGTTCGCGGTCATTGCCGGGGCGATCTGGGCGGAGGCCGCCTGGGGCCGTTACTGGGGCTGGGATCCGAAGGAGACCTGGTCGTTCATCACCTGGGTGATCTACGCCGCGTACCTGCACGCGCGGGCCACAGCGGGTTGGAAAGGCAGCAGGGCAGCAGCGATCTCCCTGTTGGGTTTCAGCGCGTTGTTTATCGATTACTATCTGGTGAACCTGGTGATTTCCGGCCTGCATTCATACGCTGGGGTCAACTGAGACCAGCGGCTGTCGGTTTCAGGTCCGGGACGTGCCGTCGCCGTCCCCACGGCGGATCCGTTCGGACAGCTCGCGCAGGAACTCGGGGTTGTCGTCGGGGGCGACCGGCGGCGGCGTCGGGCCTCGGCGGGCCCAGGGAAACCTGCGCTCGGTGGAGACCCTGTTGCGCTCACCCCAGCGGGCACCGGGGCGTTCGGTCCAGGGCGAGCGACCGCCCCACGCCGGGTGGTCACTGTTCTGCGCGGCACTGGCGCCGCGGCGTGGGCGGCCCAACAGGAACCATGCCACGGCGCCGACGACCTCGAACAGAACGATGATCGCAATCCACGCGAGTTTGGGGAGCGTGCGGACCGAGGCTGCCGGGGTCAGCGCCACGTCAACAATCGCGTAGATCCAGAATCCGAGAAGTGCCAGCGTCAGTACGAAGCCGACCACCGTACCGCCGCCCCTTTCCCTGCTCTCGCCATCCGCCGGGCCCGTACGGGCTGTCGGGACCGCACCGAAGCGCTGATCACCCGCCAGTGCCGTACCGGCCGTCTGCCGTCCACCATGTCCGTCGTTGTTCGACGGTACCGCCAACCATGATGCGCCTGCCCGCACCGCCCGCTGCAAGGATGGTGGCCATGGCCTGGGCGGATCTGCGCGCGTTCCTCGCTCACCTCGAGCGCCACGGTGACCTGCGGCACGTCCGCGTCCCGGTCGACCCGGTCCTGGAGGTCACCGAGATCGTCACCCGGGTTGTCCGGGAGGGCGGACCCGCGTTGCTGTTCGATCGGCCGACCGGCGCCGACATGCCATTGGCGATCAACGTCTTCGGGACGCAGGAGCGGATGGCTGCGGCGTTGGGAGCCGACAGCCTCGACGCGATCGGCGATCGGATCGCCGCCATGCTCAAGCCGGAGATGCCGGTGGGGTTCGCCGGGCTGCGCGAGGTGTTCGGCAAGGTCGCGGCCCTGCGTGCGGTGCCACCGCGTACGGTCCGCACCGCCCCCTGCCAGGACATCGTGCTCAAGGGCTCGGACGTCGACCTGTTTCGGCTGCCCGGGCTGCATTCCTGGCCGGAGGACGGCGGTGTCTTCCTCAACCTCGGACTCACCCACACCAAGCATCCCGAGACGGGCCAACGCAACCTGGGCCTGTACCGGCTGCAGCGGCACGACGCCCAGACGGTCGGCATGCACTGGCAGATCCACAAGGACTCCAACGCCCACCATGCCGTGGCGGAGCGCCGTGGTGAGAAGCTGCCGGTCGCGATCGCGTTCGGCTGCGATCCGGCGGTAACCTATGCGGCGTCGGCTCCACTACCGGCGGAGATCGACGAGTACCTGTTCGCCGGGTTCCTGCGGGGCGAGCGGGTCGAGATGGTCGACTGCCTGAGCGTTCCGCTGCGGGTGCCCGCGAACGCCCAGATCGTGCTGGAGGGCTGGCTTGAGCCTGGGCAACGGCGTCCGGAGGGGCCGTTCGGCGACCACACGGGCTTCTACACGCCGGTCGAACCGTTCCCCGCGCTTCGGGTCGACGTGATGACCATGCAGCGTGACCCGGTCTTCCAGACGATCGTCGTGGGTCGCCCGCCGCAGGAGGACGGGCCGCTCGGAAAGGCCACAGAGCGGATCTTCCTCCCGCTGATCCGGATGATGATCCCGGAGATAGTCGACTACGACCTCCCGGTCGAGGGCGTCTTCCACAACTGCGCCATCGTCTCGATCGACAAGCGATATCCCAAGCACGCGCAGAAGGTCATGCACGCGATCTGGGGCGCCGGGCTGCTGTCACTGTCCAAGCTTGTTGTCGTCGTCGACGCGGACTGTGACGTTCACGACTACTCCGAGGTGGCCTGGCGGGCATTCGGCAACGTCGACTACGCCCATGACCTGCTGACCACGATCGGCCCGGTCGACCACCTCGACCACGCGTCCTACGAGCAGTTCTTCGGCGGGAAGATCGGCGTGGACGCCACCCGCAAGCTCGCGACCGAGGGATACCGTCGCGAGGGCGGTTGGCCCGCGGAGGCCGTGATGGATCAGGCAACCAGGGATCTGGTCACCCGGCGCTGGAAAAAGTACGGACTGTGAGTGGTGCCCATGGCCGGGACGCTGTCGGTCTCCGGTCTCCGGTCTCCGATGGGCGGTGCGGTGGATGGAGTTGATCGCTGGTGAGTGAAGCGGTAGTTGCGCCGGGGATGTCGGGGCCGGCCCCGGCGCCCGACGGCCCGGTTCGCGCCTTCCTGCGGGTGGTGGTGATCGAGCATTCGGTGTTCGCACTGCCGTTCGCCTACGTCGCCGCGCTCACCGCCTCCTTTGACGTCTCCCGCTCGGTGCACTGGTCGGACCTCGGGCTGGTGACCGTCGCGATGGTCGCGGCCCGCACCTTCGCGATGGCCACCAACCGGATCATCGACCGTACGATCGACGGACGTAACCCCCGCACGGCCGGTCGCGAGTTGGTCACCGGCGTCGTTTCGGTGCGCACAGCCACCGTTGGTGCGGCCGTCGCGTTGGCGGTCTTCTGCGCCTGCGCGGCGGCACTGTCCTGGCTCTGTCTGGCGCTCGCGCCGCTCGCGGTGATTCCACTGGTCGTCTACTCCTATTCCAAGCGGTTCACCAACTTCCCGCATGCCGTCCTTGCGCTGGCACAGGCGGTCGCGCCCATCGGTGCCTGGATAGCCATCACCGGCCGGTGGTCGTGGGCGGGAGTCGTGCTCGGGGTTGCTGTCGGCGCCTGGATAGGCGGCTTCGACCTGATCTATTCCTGCCAGGACGCCGAGATCGACCGCAGCATCGGCGTGGGTTCGGTGCCGGCCCGTTTCGGCGTTCAGGCGGCGTTGACCGCCTCGATCGTCACCCATGTCCTGACGTTCGCCCTCTTTGTCATGTTCGGGCTGATGGAGAACTTCGGCGCCTGGTGGTGGGCGGGTCTGGCCGTGACCGCGGCAGCGTTCTGTTACGAGCACGCGATCGTGTCCGCGGACGACCTGTCGCGGGTGAACCGGGCCTTCCTCACCGCGAACGGTTTCGTCGGTATCGTCCTGTTCGTCTTCGCCGTCATCGACCTGGCCGGGCGTGGCCTGGCCTGGTGACCGGGGCGGGATGTGGGGCGTGGCGTGGGCGGGGCGTGGCTGGAGGCCGACATGGACGGTGGCGAACCGCGGCGACCATGGGTGGTGGGCGTCAGCGGCGCGAGTGGCACGCCGTACGCGGCATCGGTGCTGCGCGGGCTGCTGGACGCCGGTCTGCCGATCGATCTGATCGTCTCCCGGGCCGCCCGGCTAACGTTGCTCGACGAGACCGGCCTGGCCTGGCGGGACAACGCCTGGCCGCAGTCGCTGGCCAGCTGGCTCGGCGTTGACGTTGACGTTGACGTTGACGTTGACGCGTCCGCCGGTGTGTCGGGGGCGGCGGCGCAGGGTTGGATCCGCCACTGGTCGCCCGGTGACCTCGCGGCCGGCCCGAGCAGTGGTTCCTACCTGACGAGGGGGATGATCGTCGTTCCGGCGAGCACAGCGGCGGTGGCCGGCATCGCGCTGGGCCTGTCCAAGGACCTGCTGCAACGCGCCGCCGACGTCACCTTGAAGGAACGACGCACGCTGGTCGTCGTCCCGAGGGAGATGCCCTTCACCCGCTCGACGCTGTTACACATGCTGTCGCTGCACGAGGCGGGCGCGGTCGTGGCGGCGGCGAGCCCCGGCTTCTACGCGGGCGCGGCCGACGCGCAGGCGCTCGTGGACTTCGTGGCCGGCAAGGTTCTGGACGCTGCCGGCGTGCCGAACAACCTCCTGCGCCGCTGGACGGGCGAGCTCGGCGCCGCCCGCCGCCCGTCCCCGTGACCGTGCACGTCAACGGCGCTTGCTACCTGGGCCGTACCGTGAACCCACGGCAGCGGTAGTTGATGCCACGCTGGGGCTTGAGGCACGGGATTGAGGCAGGCATGACCCGTCGTAACGCCGGCAGACCGAACGCCGGCAGACCGAACGCCGGTAGACCGAACGCCGGCAGACCGCCCGCCGGAGCGAAACGGACAGCCGGGTCGGGCGACGGTTCGGTGCCGCGCCCTGTCCCCGCCGCCCGGCGTTCCCCACCCGAGCCGGCTGCGCCCGACCGGACTGCGCCCGACCGGACTGCGCCCGACCGGACCCCGCCGAACCTTCGGGTGCAGTTGCCGTACTTTGCCGCGCGGATCGCGGTACTGGTCATGGTGCTGGTCGTCCTGCTCATCCTGGGCGTGAATCCGGTCCTGGCGCTGTTGTCCGGTCTGGTGATCGCAGGTGTGCTGACCTACCCGTTGGGCCGGATGCAGCGCCGCGCCGCCGAGCGCGCCGCCGGGCGTCCTGTCGGCAAGCCCGCCGCCCCATCCGACAACCCCCGCTCCTGACCCGTCCCCGGCTGGTCGGTCGATACCCACAACCAGGGTGCCTCCCTCCGCCGTCTCGCCGTGCACGCACCCCAGCCCCGCTTCTTGATCCACACCCCTACTGCCAGTGCGCTCCTAACGATGTGAATCTGATGCTCCTACCACAACACCAGATTCACATCGTTCCCACAGAGCGTGGCCGGACGCTCCCGGCGCCTGAAGGGCGCCGAGGCTGCTCCTGCCGGCGGCACGGTGGTGCTTGACAGAACGTCGCAGCGGGGTAGCGCCCGGGGTGGATGCTCACAGTGCCGGGCGTCACGTAGTGGCCGGCTGCGCGAGCGGGCGGGACTACGCTCATCTTCATGGACGCCGGGTTCAAGCGTGAGATCGAAGCCAAGGTCGCCGGCGGCGAGCGGCTCAGCCGCGCCGACGGCGAGGCCCTCTACGCCAGTGACGAGCTGGCCTGGCTGGGGGAGCTTGCGCACTCCGTCCGCGTCCGCAAGAACGGCGATGCGACGTACTTCAACGTCAACCGGCATCTGAACCTCACCAACGTGTGCGCGGCGTCCTGCGCCTACTGCTCCTTCCAGCGCAAGCCCGGCGAGGCCGAGGCGTACACGATGCGCATCGAGGAGGCGGTGCGGCTGGCCAGGGAGATGGAGCCCGCCGGCATCACCGAGCTGCACATCGTCAACGGCCTGCATCCCACCCTGCCGTGGCGCTACTACCCGCGTTCGCTGCGTGAGCTGTCCACGGCGCTGCCGGGAGTGGCGCTGAAGGCGTTCACCGCCACCGAGATCCACTGGTTCGAGAAGATCAGCGGCCTGCCCGCGGACGAGATCCTGGACGAGCTGATCGATGCCGGTCTGGAGTCGCTGACCGGGGGTGGCGCGGAGATCTTCGACTGGGAGGTCCGCCAGCACATCGTCGGCCACGAAACCCACTGGGAGGACTGGTCGCGCATCCACCGCATCGCGCATTCCAAGGGCCTGCGTACGCCGTGCACCATGCTCTACGGCCACATCGAGCAGCCGCGGCACCGGGTCGACCACGTGCTGCGACTGCGCGAGCTGCAGGACGAGACCGGCGGCTTCGTCGTGTTCATCCCGTTGCGGTTCCAGCACGACGCGGCCGGTGATCCGCGCAACCGACTCATGAACCAGCCGATGGCGACCGGTGCCGAGGCGCTGAAGACGTTCGCGGTGTCCCGGCTGCTGTTCGACAACATCGATCACATCAAGTGCTTCTGGGTGATGCACGGCCTGACCACGGCCCAGCTTGCTCTGAACTTCGGCGCGGACGACCTGGATGGGTCGGTTGTCGAGTACAAGATCACTCATGACGCGGACGGTTTCGGGACGCCCACCACGATGACCCGCGACGATCTGCTTGCCGTGATCAGGGACGCCGGGTTCCGGCCGGTGGAACGCAACACCCGCTACCGGGTGATCCGCGAGTTCGACGGGCCCGACCCTGCTCGCCGGGATCTTCCGCAGCCGATCGGTGCATAGGGTCCCGCGACATGGAAGCAGACCGGCCGGCCACCTCGAACTCCTCGGACACCTCGGCCGCCCCGGACACCCCGGCCGCCTCGGACGCCTTGGACACCCGCGCCGCCTCGGACACTGAGGCGGCGCGGTCGAGCGCGCCTGCGGGCCTGGCCAGACCGAAGGGATCGGCCGGTATCGGCTCGATCTTCACGCTGGCCTTCCTGGTGATTCTGGTCCCGGGCGTGGCCGCATACGCCGTGGCGAGGGTGGCTGGTCTGGCGATCGGCCCGGCCGGTCTGCTCGGCCTGTTGGTGATGTTCATCTGTCTTGGTCTGTATCCGTCTGTGTTGCAACGCCTCGGCTGGGTGCGGCGTCGGACCCGTCGGCCGAGATGAGGTGCCGGACCGGGGTCTGTCGTCCGGTCCGGGAACGAGGGAACGAGGGATCGGGAGGATACCGTGGATCTTCGAAGGCGGACACCTGACGGCGCGGGGCGGTCGCTGCCCGGGTGGCCGTCGCGCCTGCCGCCACCGGCGCCACCCTCCGGCTCGGGCCTGCTTGCCATCAACGCCCGCTACTTCGCATTGCGAGCTGTGATTTTTGGTGCGGTGCTCGCCGTGGTGCTACTACTGGGCGTGAACGGATTCCTGGCATTCGCCGCGGCCTTTGTGCTCAGTGGGCTCGTGAGCTATCCGGTGGCGCTTCGCCAGCGCCGTGCGGTGCTCGGCGCCCTTGAGGAACGACGCGGCTGGCTGCGTTGACCGGTGATCCGTTGACCGGCGAGCCGGCGGGTGGGTCGAGGCTGGTGCGGCCACGGGTCGGCCACATCCAGTTCCTCAACTGCCTTCCGCTCTACTGGGGTCTGGTGCACTCCGGCGCGCTCATGGACGTTGAGCTGACCAAGGACACTCCTGACCGGCTCAACGAGGCACTCGTGCGCGGCGACCTCGACATCGGCCCGATCAGTCTCGTCGAGTACCTGCGGCACGCGGACGATCTTATTGCGCTGCCGAACATCGCGGTCGGCTCCGACGGCCCCGTCCTGTCGGTCGCGCTGATCAGCGCCGTCCCGCTGGAGCGGATCCGCTCGGTCGCGTTGGGTTCCACGTCGCGGACCGGCGTCCTGCTCGCACAGATCCTGCTCGAGGACGAACTGGGGTTGGCCCCGACCTACGCCAGGATGCCGCCGGACCTGCCGCTCATGCTGCGCGAGGCCGACGCCGCCGTCTTGATCGGCGATGTGGCGCTGCGCGCCGTCCACGACGCCGAACGGGCCGGGAGCGCCCATCCGCTCCATGTGGTCGATCTTGGGGCGGCGTGGCGGAACTGGTCAGGGCTGCCGATGGTGTTCGCGGTCTGGGCGGCGCGGCGTGACTTCGCCCAGGCCTACCCGGGTGTGGTCAAGGAGGTTCACGATGCCTTCCGCGGCAGCCTCGACCTCGCGCTACGTCAGCTCGACACGGTGGCCAGGCATGCGGCGCGCTGGGAGGCGTTCGACGCCGCCACCCTGACGCGTTATTTCACGACCCTGGACTTCTCCCTGGGAGATCGCCAGCTTGAGGGTCTGATGGCGTTCGCGGGACGGGCCGCGGCGCGCGGGGTCGTCCCGCCGCGGGCCCGCATCGTCTTCGCCGACGTGTAGGGCCGTCGCTCTTACACGGGCGGGCGAAATCTGTGCGAGAGATCCGCGGGCGGACGTGTCCTCGGTGTGGTTGCCGGTGCGAACCGGGCGACCCGGCGTCTGACCATGGCAACGAGTATCGGAGGCGTCGACGAGCCACCCGGCGCGATCAGTGGATCTTCTGAGTCCGACTTCGATGCTGACGGGTCGATCGCGCGAACCCCACCGCCACCGTCGGTGCCGGTGCCGGTGGCAATCCGAAGGCGTGGCGTGGTGGCCTCGCCCGCGCACTCGTCCGGCGCAGGGAAGGCGGGGGCGGTGTCCGCGCAGTGGACAGCCGTGTCAATCAGCTTGTTCACCGCGAGGGTCCAGGTGCGCAGTCCCTCATGGCCGCTTAGCTCAGTGAAGACGGCCGCCTCCAGGCAACAGGTGCTGGCCTCCTCGAACTCATAGTTGTCCAGCAGGGCAATCGCCTGCAGACCCGCGAGATGGCCCGCAATCATGAAAAGGCGGAACTGCTGATGGGGAAGCATTCGGGTTCGAAGGAGAATGTCGGCAGAGCGCTGCTGCTCCTGCACGCGGACGGTGATATCGGCGGGAGTGAGCTGGTCAGCGGATCTGATCAGTTCCGCTACCTGCTGGTCGAGGACGTCCAGCTTTCGGTCGGAGGTCTGATGGTCGAGCAGGTCGCGGATCCTGCGGCGGGATTCGACCTCCGGGTTGGGAGCGTGCTGCATTCGTTCGGAGCGGGCTTCGATCGCGGCCAGCCGAAGTGCCACGAGAGCGCCGTCCGCCGCCAGGGCCGCGTCGACGGCCGCGAGGACCGGTCGTGTGGGTATACCGCGGCTGGGCTGTTCCAGCTGGCTGATGTACTGTCGACTGTAACCAGCGATCTTCGCGAGATCGTCCCGGGAGAGCCCTCGTTCCTCACGTCTGCGACGGATCTCCCGTGGTAGAAGATCCTCCGCGGTGGCCGTGCCGTCACGGACTCGGCTCCGTTGCCGCATCTGCGTCTGCTTCCTTTCGAGAACGCCGGGCAGCAGGAGTTTGCCGACCGACCCGATCGGTGTCACGGTGCCAAACTGGACGTGGCTTACATGCGGGACCTGGCTTACTTACCGGACGTTGCTTCCATGGACGGATCCGAACAAATCGTGTCACCTTTTGTGACCATCTTACGTCACGGTGCACCTATTTTGGCCAGAGTTCGAAGGTCTCTCACCTAAAGATTATTTTTTATTACTCTCGGTGATTTGCGTGCCTATGTCGCCGTGCCGGCTCGGGTCGCGGTTGTCGGCAGCCGCCGAGTCGAGCGCAGGGCGTCAAGGGGCTCGTCGACACCAGCCAGGGTGGCTCGCTCCTTCGCCTGGCGATGCACGCGCCCCGGCCCCGCTCCTTGATCCACACTCCTGTTGCCGGGCGCTCTTAGCTGATCGGTTTTTCTCGGTGTACCCAGGTGTGCGACAGGGGCCATGATCGACACTATTTGGTCGATCGGAGGCCATGAGTGTGCCGGAAGTTGCCGACAGTTGTTGTCGTTGTTACTTTTGACGCATCAAAGACAATCTACAAACAATCATTCCACATTGCTTCATCCTAGGAGTTGCCGGGGATTACGCGAGCATCGCGGGTTCGCGGATCGCCCGCCACCGGCGTCGGTCCTTAGCGAACGCGGGGGGCTAGCTCTGGAAACCACCCCTAATGACGATGGGCGGGGGTGTCGGCGTGGCGTACAACGTCTGATATGGACGGGGAGTCGGAGCCGCAGGCTGCGGTTCGCGTCGTCGTGGCCGACGATGCGGATGGTGTGCGCGACCTCGTGTGCCTTCTGCTGGAGATGGAACCTGACTTCGTGGTCGTCGGCCAGGCAAGGAACGGGGTCGAAGCGGTTGACGTCGTTTCGCGGACAGACCCTGACCTCGTACTGCTTGATGTTTCGATGCCCGTGCTGGACGGCCTCGCGGCGCTGCCCGGGGTACGTCGCGCCGCGCCGGGCGCCCGCGTCGTCATCTTCACCGGCTTTTCCGAACAGGCTCTCGGCGAGCGGGCGTCGGCGCTGGGCGCGCATGCGCTGATCGAGAAGGGCCTCGCCACCGACAGCCTGGTCGACCGCCTTCGAGACGTGTGCGGCCGTGCCCCGGCCCGGGTTGCCGCAGGCGGCTCCACCCGGCGCTGAACGTCGGGATCTGTGAGTGTCGGGATCTGTGGGTGTCGGGACCTGTGAATGGCGGGAGGCCGACCGTCCGAAATCATGTGGTTCAGGCGCATGGCGATCGCTGCTTGTAGACACTCGGTAGTTTTGTGTTGATTCAGAGCATGACCGCTGCCTTGTGGGCGCCCGATGTGGAAACATAGGGCTGTGACCATGCGCCCGAGGCTCCGTCTGACTGGTTCGGACATGACCTGCTTCGGCCCGGATGTTCGTCCGGTGGCTTCTGTTCTGGCCGACGTCCCGTTGGTGGATGTCGGTCTGGTCGCGCGCCTGCACGTCGACCTGCTCAGGGTCGCGAGCGCGGTCTGTCCGCGTCACCGCTGACCTGCCCGCGCGCCAGTGCTCTCGGCGCACCCCGCACCCGGCTGCGAGAGACTCGATGACAACCCCTGCACGCTCCAGTTCGGCCCGCCCGCCCCGTCCGAAGGGACAGGGCCAGTGGGCACGTGGCCACCTCGAGCCGCTCAATGCCAATGAGCGGATGAAGAAGGACCAGGACGGTCTCGCTGTCCGGGACCGGATTCTCAACCGCTACCCGTACACCGGGTTCGCCGGGATCGACCCGCAGGACCTGCGGGGCCGCTTCCGCTGGTGGGGGCTGTACACCCAGCGTAAGGAGGGAATCGACGGCGGCAAGACGGCCGTCCTCGAGCCCGAGGAGCTCGACGCGCCCTTCTTCATGCAGCGGATCCGCCTCGACGGCGGCCGGATGACCAGCGATCAACTGCGCGTGATCGCGGGAATCTCCACCCGGTACGGCCGGGACGTCGCGGACGTCACCGACCGTCAGAATATTCAGCTGCACTGGATCCGTATCGAGGATGTTCCCGCGATCTGGACGGCGCTCGAAGGCGCGGGGATGACAACGGCCGAGGCGTGTGGCGACACCCCACGGGTCATCCTGGGATGCCCACTGGCCGGTGTCGACGGCGACGAGGTCATCGACGCGACTCCGGCGATCGAGGAGATCGTCCGGCGTTACGTGGGTGACACATCCCTGAGTAACCTGCCGCGCAAGTTCAAAAGTGCCGTTTCCGGGTGCGCCGACCAGTGCACCCTGCATGAGATCAACGACATCGCGTTCGTCGGGGTCGTCCACCCGGAGCTCGGCGCCGGCTATGACCTGTGGGTCGGTGGCGGTCTGTCGACCAACCCCAAGCTCGGGGTCAGGCTCGGCACCTTCGTGACCCCTGACCGCATCGCCGAGGTCTGGCACGCCGTGGCGTGCCTGTTCCGGGACTACGGCTACCGGCGGATGCGCACCCGGGCGCGGCTGAAGTTCCTGGTCGCGGACATGGGGCCCGAATGGGTCCGCACCACGCTGGAGAAGGAGTACCTGACGGCACCGTTGCCCGACGGCCCGCCACCGCCGCCGCCACGTAACGAGGGACGCGACCACATCGGCATCCACCCGCAGACAGACGGCCGCATGGCGGTCGGGTTCGCCCCCCGGGCCGGGCGGCTGAGCGGTACGACGCTCGCCGCAGTCGCGGATCTCTCCGATCGTTTCGCCACGGGCCGCATCCGCGCGACGACCACCCAGAAGCTGGTCATCCTCGACGTCGACCCGGCCGGGGTCGACGAGCTGGAGGCGGAACTCGCCGCGCTCGACCTGGTCGTCCGGCCGAGCGTCTTCCGGCGCGGCACCATGGCCTGCACCGGCATCGAGTTCTGCAAGCTCGCCATCGTCGAGACCAAGGCGAAGGCCGGATCGCTGATCGACGAGCTGGAGCGGCGGCTGCCCGACTTCGACGAGCCGATCGGCATCCACGTGAACGGGTGCCCGAACGCGTGCGCGCGTTTCCAGGTGGCCGACATCGGGCTGAAGGGTTCCCTGGTCCCGGACTCCTCCGGGGAGATGGTCGAAGGCTTCCAGCTCCACCTCGGTGGTCATATCGGCACGCGGTCGCGGCTGGGCCGCAAGTCCCGTGGCTTGAAGGTCACATCCGCCGGAGTCGTCGACTATGTCGACGGGCTCCTGCGCGCCTATGTGGACGGCCGTGACCAGGGTGAGTCCTTCGCGGACTGGGTCGAACGGGTGGACGAGTCCGTCCTGACCGCTCCGGCGGATCGGACCGGCGCATCCGGAGCCGCTGATGAGTAGCGGGCATTCCGTCCCCTTCTACTGCCCGTACTGCGGCGAGGAGGATCTCGTTCCCTACCTTCCACCGGAGCAGGAGGCATCCGGCGGCTCCGGTCATGGTCAGTGGTCGTGCAGGAGCTGTCGGCGGGCCTTCCGGCTCAACATGACCGCCCTCGCGGTGGTGCCCGGGTCGGCCGGGTCGCCCGGGTCGGACGAATTGCCCAGGTCGGATGGTCCAGCGGAATTCGAGCACTGATACGGCGGTTCTGGCAGCGATGGAGCAGCGACGGAGGAGAACGACTGATGGATGCCGCGTTGAAAGCCCGTGCCCTACGCGCCGGTGACGAGCTGGAAGGCGCGCCCGCGCAGGAGATCCTGGGCTGGGCGGTGGAGGAGTTCGGAACGAAGTTGGTCGTCGCCGCGTCCATGGCGGAAGCGGTGCTCGTCGACATGCTGGCCCGGATCCGCTCGGACGTCCCGGTGGTGTTCATCGACACCGGCTACCATTTCGCCGAGACGATCGGTACCCGGGACGCGGTCATGCACCGTTATGATCTTCCACTGATCAGTGCCGGCGCACAGCTCACCGTGGCCGGCCAGAACGCCGTGTACGGGCCGAAGCTGTTCGAGCGCGATCCGGACCTGTGTTGCCGGATGCGCAAGGTCGTACCGCTGGACCGCGCGCTGGCGCCCTACCGGGCCTGGGCGGCGGGCTCGCGGCGGGCCGAGAGCACCGGGCGCGCGAGCCTGCCGGCCGTGGGGTGGGACGAGCGCCGCGGCAAGGTGAAGATCCACCCGCTGGCGGCGTGGACGGACGAGGACGTCGACCGCTACATCCAGGAGCATGACGTCATCGTCAACCCACTGCTGTCGGACGGCTATGACTCCGTCGGCTGCTGGCCGTGCACCAAGCGCGGTGAGGGTCGTGCGGGTCGCTGGGCCGGTACCACCAAGACCGAGTGCGGCATCCACTGACCTCGGTGATCCCGGCTGTTGCGGTGCAGGGGCACTGGCGGCGTTCGGGCGGTTAGCGATCTGTTCGTTCGCTGCGGACCACATTCCGTCACGGTTTGTCGGGCCGGTATGACGACATGTCGGATCGCGGTGCGATGATCTCGCGTGTGGTTGTCCAGTGTGTCTGGTCGACCACGTGATGACGCGCGTACAGGACACCGCGAACGGATCCGACCATGACCCTACGATCCCCGACTGATGGCCCGCACGACCCGCATGGCCCGCACGACTCGCATGGCCCGGCGGCTGGCACCCTGCATGCCTGGGTGGACGAGTCGCTGCGTTTGCGGGCCGGCGAGCCCGGCCTGTACATCTTGGCTGCGGCTGTCGCCGAGGTGTCGTCGTGCCCGCCCATGCGTGACAGTCTCAGGTCTCTGTTGGGACGGCGCCAGCAACGGTTGCACTGGCGGGACGAGGATGCGCCGCGCAGACGGAAGGTCGTCTCGTTGGTGGCGGGCGCTGATCTGGCGGCGGTCGTCGTCGTGGGCGCGCCGGTCGATCGCAAGAAGCAGGAGCGGGCCCGGCGCATGTGCATGGAGCGGCTCATGTACGAACTCGGTGAGATGTCGGTGGCGCGTGTGCTGCTCGAGTCACGAACATCATCTCTGAACGGCAAGGATCTCGCGATGGTCGAGGCGCTTCGCGGTAGCCGGATAATGCCGACCGGCCTATATGTAGGCCATGCTTCGCCGCTGGCCGAACCAATGCTGTGGATTGCTGATGCGGTCGCCGGGGCGGTATCGGCCGCCCGCGACGGCCAGCACGAGTTCGTCACCGGTATCAAGCATCTTGTGATGACGATTGAGATTCCCGTGCGATGACGAACAGCCATCCCAAAACAGCGCGAAGGCCGGGTCCCGTCGTCCGGCGGGGTCCCGGCCATCACTTCCCATCCCCCCAGCAGGAGGCGGGCTTGATACAAGCATGCGTCGTCTCGTCAGGGTAGTCAAGTTGTCTCGTCAGCTGGACCACGGATCTCGTGGCCAGCGCCAGTCCGGCCGAGGACGTTGCGGTGACTCCTGGTATGGCACTCGGACGGCGCGAAGGCCGGGTCCCGTCGTCCGGCGGGAGTCCCGGCCTCACTTCCCATCCCCCCTCAGGAGGCGGGCTGTAGCTGATGATCGACTGTGTGACCGTAGGCGTCAACAGAGATTCCAGGGCGGTAGCGTCGTAAGGATGAGCGACGGCCGGGCACCCAACGATGGCGAGGGGGACGGGGCTGGGGGAGAGCGGGCCGCGAGTGGGCCGGGGCGGGACGGGCTGGCGCGGGTCCCGGGGGAGGTCTGGCTGGTCGGGGCCGGGCCGGGGGATCCGGGGTTGCTGACCATCCGCGGCCGGGAACTGCTTGGCAGCGCCGACGTCGTCGTCACCGACCGCCTGGTGTCCGCTGAGGTTCTTGCGTTCGTCCGGCCCGATGCAGAGATCATTTACAGTGGTAAGAGCGCCGGCGCGCTGACCCGGACCCAGGAGGACCTCAACGCGCTGCTGGTCGATCGCGCGCTTGCCGGTCACCTGGTCGTCCGACTCAAGGGCGGGGACCCGTTCGTACTCGGACGTGGCGGCGAGGAGGCCGAAGCCTGCCGGCTCGCCGGGGTGGCATGCACCGTCGTCCCCGGGGTGACCTCGGCGTTCGCAGGTCCTGCCTATGCCGGGATCCCGGTCACCCACCGTGGTGTCGCCCAGGATGTCGCGGTCGTCTCCGGCCATCTGCCGCCCGGGCATCCGGACTCAGGCGTGGACTGGGCGGCGCTCGGGGCATCCCGGATGACCGTTGTCGTGCTGATGGGCGTCGCGCGGCTCGCTGACATCGCGGCCGCGCTTATCGACGGAGGACGGTTACCGGACACACCCGTCGCGGTGATCGAACGGGCTACCACGCCGGCCCAGCGCGTCGTCCGCGGCACTCTGGACATGATCGCGGTCGATGCCATCGCCCTGGGTGTCCGTTCGCCCGCGGTGGTGGTGATCGGTGCGGTCGCGGCCCGCTGCGACGCCCCGGCGCGGATCACTCCGCCTCCCGGTGGGGACGAATGTCCGCCGAGTGGCGCCGGGCCGAGCGGTGCCGGGCCGAGCGGTGCCGGGTATCCGTTGGCGGGTGTCCGCGTGCTCGTTCCGCGGACCAGATCGCGTCCGGGGCTGCTCGCTGCGCGACTGCGCGCTCTCGGCGCGGACGCGGTGGAGACCGTGGTGTCGCGTCCCGGTCCGGTGGCCGACGTCGAGGCCGACGTCGAGGCCGAGCCCGACCCGCGCATCGCCGAGGAGCTGTACCACGGTGACCTGCACGCGGTCGCGTTCGCGTCGTCGACCGCGGCTCGGGCGACGGCGGCGCTCTACGGTCCGCTGCCGCCCGGGATTCTGGTCGTGGCTATGGGCGTAAGAACGGTAACTGCATGTCAGCGGGCCGGCCTGCGAG
Organism: Protofrankia sp. Cas4; assembly: GCF_963555915.1. Classification (NCBI taxonomy): domain Bacteria; kingdom Bacillati; phylum Actinomycetota; class Actinomycetes; order Frankiales; family Frankiaceae; genus Protofrankia; species Protofrankia sp. Cas4. Next base: position 2,272 of record NZ_CAUVXL010000246.1, on the reverse strand, counting down.
TCGACGCCGTGGCAACCGAGCCTGGTATCTACCCGCTTGCCGCCGCTGTCGTCACGGCTGTTACCGAGGCCCGATCGCGCTGAGCGCGGCGCCGGCGCCGGCGCTGACAGCGCTGACAGAGTTGCCAGCCAGTTGATCGTTTCCCGGATGGTCGCCGGTCAGCGCGTCCTCGATGCGGCCGGCGACCGCGGCCAGCACCCCCGGGTGCAGGCCGAGCGGTGCGGTCAGGCACCAACGGGTGTCAGGGAACTGCTCCTGCGCCCTGGCGAGGGCGGCTGGGATGTCGTGCGTGGTGTGGTTGCCCTCGAACAGGAAGAAGGGGTGGACGACGATCTCGGTGCAGCCCGCCGCGGTCAGGATCCCGTAGCCGGCGACGATGTCGGGCTGGGCCAGCTCCAGAAACGCTGGCTCCACCGCACCCCAGCGGGCCTGCCCGTTGTCTCCGGCACCGATGGTTTCGGCACCGTTGCTTCCGGCACCGATGGTTTCGGCGTGGTCGGGTTCGGCGCGGTCGGGCTGGGCGAGCAGTCGGGCGACCGCGCGGACGGTCGCGTTCGCATCATCCCGCCGCGAGCCATGCCCGATTACCAACAGACCCCGCATGTCCACCAGTCTGCGCCACGACGCGCCCGGCGAGCTCGGTCAGGCCGGTCAGGCTGGCACGGTCTGGTCACCCACGCCGGCACCGTCGTCGGAGCTGTGCCCGGGGAAGACCTTGGCGGACGGGTCAATGATCGGAGCGGCGTTGTTCACGGCGGTGGCGACCTCGCCGAAGCCGGTAGCGATCAGGCGGACCTTGCCGGGGTACTCGGTGATGTCACCGGCGGCGAAGACCCGTTCGAGCCCGGTCGCCATGGTCGGGTCCACCACGATGTGGCGCTTGTCGATCGTCAGGTTCCAGCGGGTCAGGGGCCCCAGGTCCGCGGTGAAGCCGAGTGCGGCGACGATCGCCTGAGCCGGGCGGACCTGGCGCTCACCGGACTTGCTGTGCGCGAGTTCCACCTTCTCGACCCGCTCGTCGCCGTGGATGGCGCTGACCTCGGTGAATGTCAGCACCTCGACCCGGGAGGCCTGCACCTTCCCGACGGTGTGTGCATGGGCGCGAAATTTGTCCCGGCGGTGGACCAGTGTCACCGAGCGGGCCAGCGGTTCGAGGGCGAGCGCCCAGTCGAAGGCGCTGTCACCGCCGCCGACGATGACGACGTCGGTGTCGGTGTAGACGTCGAGTTTCGGGACGAAGTACACCAGGCCGCGGCCCAGGTGATCGCCGCCGATGGGTAGCGGTCGAGGGGTGAACGTCCCGAGCCCGCCGGTGATGACGACGGCCTTCGCCCGGACCCGCGTTCCCTGCGCGCTGGTGACCACGACGGCGTCGGTCTCGTGGGTAAGTTCAGCGGCCTGCTGGCCGAGCAGGTAGGTGGGGGAGAACGCCCCGGCCTGAGCAACGAGCGCGGCGATCAGATCGCGGCCGCGCACGGCCGGGAAGCCGGCCACATCATAGATCATCTTTTCCGGATACATCGCGGTGACCTGACCGCCGGCCTCGGGCAGCGAGTCCATCAATGCTACGGACATGCCGCGGAACCCCGCGTAGTAGGCGCCGAAGAGCCCGGCCGGCCCGGCCCCGATGATCAATATGTCGGTGTCGAGGTCTGCTGGCGTCGAGCTGTCATGGCCGGCGCTGTCGGGGCCTGCGGGGGTCACTGCGTCCACGCGTAACTCCTGGGGGCTTTCGGGGATATGCGGCCCCGCCGGATCGCATACGCAAGGGCCGGTCGGCACCATGGAAGGGGGCTTCCGCCCCATCCTGCCGTATCGGCGATTGAGGCGCCCTGACCGTGTAACCGGACCGGCGTGGCTGGCCGGAGCGCGGTTACGCCGGGACACCGACGGGTGGCGCGCCCGCCGGCCAGCTACCGTCGGAGCGGGCCGTATTCCAATTCATGACTGTGCGTCATCGATCATGGCGCTGGTCGGGAGGACTGCGATCAGAAAAGACATGGTGAACGGGAGCGCGCGACCGGAGTCGGGATCCGATGGACCGCGGGAGGTCATGCCCGTCCAGCGCGGCGACCCCGCCCGGATCGGCCGGTACCGGGTCGTCGGTCGGCTTGGCGTCGGCGGCATGGGCGTGGTGTACCTCGGCCAGGACGAAGCCGGCCGTCCGGTGGCCGTCAAGGTGATCAAAGAAGATCTCGCGGCCGACCCGGAGTTCCGGGCACGTTTCGCCGACGAGGTCGCCGCGGCCCGCCGGGTCGCGCCCTTCTGGACC
>NZ_CAUVXL010000245.1:0-13594 GCF_963555915.1 Protofrankia sp. Cas4 | reverse complement strand
GCGCAGGTACTCGACGCCGATCCCGGCGCCCACCTGCCGTACCTGGTAACGGAGTACATCGACGGGGTCCGCCTGGACGATGTCGTCACCAGCCGTGGGCCGTTGGCGCTGTCGACTCTGCAGGGGGTCGCGGTGGGGGTGGCCTCTGCGCTGACCGCCATCCACGGCGCCGGCATCGTGCACCGCGACCTCAAGCCGAGCAACGTGCTGCTGTCGTATTCGGGGCCCCGGGTCATCGACTTCGGGATCGCGCGGGCGCTGGACGCGGTGGTCGGGCGTACCCGCACCGGCATGGTGCTGGGGTCGGCGGGTTGGATGGCACCCGAGCAGATGGAGGGCGCGCCGGTGGGCCCGGCCGCCGACGTCTTCGCCTGGGGCCTGCTGATCGCCTATGCGGCGGCCGGGCGCCATCCCTTCGGCGACGGTGCCCCGCTCGACATCGCGCAGCGGATCGTCATGGAGCGTCCGTATCTCGACGGTGTTCCCGCGGATCTTCGTCCGCTGGTTGCGGCGGCCCTGGATCGGGATCCGCGGGCCCGGCCGTCCGCCGGGCAGCTCGTGCGGGCTCTACTCGGTGACCAGGAACGGTTTCGGTCCGGCACCCGCGCCGCCGTGCCTGAGGTCCTCGACGGCACCTGGTCGGGTGACCCGCGTTCCCAACCTGTGGTGGGTGCCGTCGCAACCAGGCCCGGGCACGACGGCCGTACCAGGCTGGGCGTTGCGGAGCCACCCGCGCCGGAGCGGTATGCACCGGAGCGGTATGCACCGGAGCGGTATGGCCGGGAAGCACCTGCGCCGGAGCGGTATGCGCCGGAGCGGTATGCACCGGAGCGGTATGCACCGCCGCGCCGCCGACGGCGGTGGCGCCCTCGGATACCGGGCAAGCGTCTGATCATTCTCCTTCTGTTGATCTTCCTGGTGATGTCCGGAGTCGACCGTGTCACCCATGTCTGGGACACCCAGCGGGGTCGGCTCTGGGAGCAGGTCTGGACCCATGCCCAGGACGGCTTCCAGCATCAGGTCGTCGACCGTTTTCAGCGCGATGTCATCGACCGGGTGCGCAACAAGGTCGACGGCGCCCGGACCGGCGTTGGTCGGACCGGCCAGGGGTGAGGCGGCATCGGCTGTTGTCCCCGGTCGTCCCCCCCGCACCCGAAAGCTCGGGCGGCAGGCCCGCTCGCCGTACCATCGCAGGGTGAGCCTTGTGGATGATGCCGACAGCGGTTCTCCGGTAGTTGCAGCGCCTCCGGTGGTGAGCGAGGGGGAGATCTCCTCCGTGCTCGCCCGCGCCGCGGACGGCGGGCGGATCAGCCCCGACGAGGCGCTGCTGCTCTACACGAAGGCCCCGCTGCACGCCCTCGGCCAGGCCGCCGACGCCGTCCGGCGCCGCCGTTTCCCGGATGGCATCGCGACGTACATCATCGATCGGAACATCAACTACACGAACGTCTGCGTGACCGCGTGCCGGTTCTGCGCGTTCTACCGCGCTCCGGGTCACTCCGAAGGCTGGGTCCGCGACGTCGACGACATCGTCGCCAGATGCGGCGAGGCAGTTGAGCTGGGGGCAACCCAGATCATGCTCCAGGGCGGCCACCATCCCGAGTTCGGTATCGAATGGTACGAGGCTGCCTTCGCGGCGATCAAGCGGACGTACCCGCAGCTCACCCTGCATTCCCTGGGCGCCAGCGAGGTCGTCCACATCGCGCGGACGTCCGCGCTGAGCTACAACGACGTCATTGTTCGGCTGCGCGACGCGGGCCTGGACAGCTTTGCCGGCGCAGGGGCGGAAATTCTCACCGAGCGTCCCCGGCACGCCATCGCCCCGCTGAAGGAACCCGGCCATGTGTGGCTGTCGGTGATGGAAGCCGCGCACGGTCTCGGTGTCGAATCGACCGCGACGTTCATGATGGGCACCGGTGAGACCAACGCCGAGCGCATCGAGCACCTTCGGATGATCCGCGACGTCCAGGACCGCACCGGCGGTTTCCGGTCGTTCATCCCGTGGACCTACCAGCCGGAAAACAACCACCTGCGCGGACGCACGCAGGCGTCCACGATCGAATACCTGCGGCTGGTGGCGGTAGCTCGGCTGTTCTTCGACAACATCGCGCACCTGCAGGGCTCGTGGCTGACGACCGGCAAGGAGGTCGGTCAGCTCACCCTGCACATGGGCGCGGACGATCTGGGTTCGGTCATGCTGGAGGAGAACGTGGTGTCCTCGGCCGGCGCCCGGCACCGGACCAACCGGACCGAGCTCATCGGTCTGATCCGTACCGCCGACCGGATCCCCGCTCAGCGCGACACGCTCTACCGGCACCTGGTCGTGCACCATGACCCTGCGCAGGATCCGGTGGACGACCGGGTGGTCTCCCACTTCTCCTCCACCGCCTGCTCCTCGACCGCCTACTCCTCGACCGCACTGTCGTCGCCACCCATGCTGCCGATCGTCGCAACCCGCTGACGGACGCGCTGACGGACGCGCGTTCGTAACGATCTTTGGTAGCGATCTTTCGAGCTTTGTGCGATCAACAAGCGGGTATTCAGCGCACAAACCTCGAAAGATCGCCGGCTGCCGCCGCTGCGCCAGGGGGGTTGCCCTGTTCGGTCAGCGTGCGTGCCGATCCACCTGCGTTGCCTTGCAGGTAAAGCCGCCGGGCAGGTCGTCGTGCCCCCAGCTGACTCGCTGCGATGGGGATATCTGGCCGGGAGCGATGTTACTCACCGTCGCCACACCGGCTCCCGTGTCCGTCGGGTCGTCCTTGCTGCCGAACGCGATGTGGATGACATAGTCGCTGGCAACGGTCGAGTGGTTGGAGACGACGACAAAGGCGGTGGGCAACCCTGATTCGTACTCGATACCGCATGACACCGTCACGTCGGCTGCCGCCGGGGCCGTGGCGCTCGTCGGAACCGTCCGGACCTTGCTGGACGCGGACGGCGACCTGACCACACCGGGCTCCGCGGTGCGGTCGATCAGCCACTGGGAGACCGACGGCCGGACAGTGGCGCGCTCCCCGGTGGGAGCGGCGGATACGGTCGGCGACGATCCGACCGACGTGGGTTCCGCCGTTCGGGCGACGCTCGGGGCGGACGGTGACGCGCTCGCCTTGGACGATTCCCCACAGCCGGTGCCAAGGACAATGAGCGCTCCGAGCGCCAGCCAGGAAGCCCCGGCTTCAAGCTCGGTCTTCCGTGGCCTTGGATGATCCGCTGACGGCTCGTCCACCGGCGGGCGGGCATAATCATTGACGCTGGTAATGGGAAACCTCCGTGTTTTACCTGTGGGCAGGAAATGCGTCGTCCATCTTGTGGACCCGGTCCGGTTCGGGGCCTGTGGCCGGCCAGAGGGTGATCGAATGTTCTTCGACGGGTTCCTTGGACGAATCGTGCTTACGACCTAGCGCGCGCCCACGTGTCTGGACCCGGGTCCGGTACCAGCCTGGCCCGGCATGCGCGATGTTCCCAATATCTTCCCGTGGGGAAAACTCCCCATTACACAGGTATGTCCTTCCTTCCGGGCTGTGGTAACTCACATCTACAACGGCTTCCCACTCATCGAGAGCGAGCGGTGGCTCCATTTCGCACAAGCTAACAACTATCCGGATCTTGCCGGTGTGTGTTCCAGCAAAAAAAGAAGGTATCCTTCTCCTCCTGCCACGAGAGTATTGCCATTAAAAACCTTATTAACCGCGTCGGGGGTCGGTGGCAAGATATTGCCGTCGCACAAGGAGTATTGACAGTAGCCGACGTGCAGAGCGTCTGTTGTCGAGGGCATCCTGAGATTATCCACGGCGGATTCACGCGGTCAGGGTGGCGTACGGCTCGGCGCCGAGCTTCCGGCTGGACCACCCGGTTCTCCTTCGAGTCACAGGCACGGGTCATGGGTCGCGAGGCCAGAGAGCGGCACTACCATGCGTGCATATGGAACCGGCGAGAATAGGGACTCAGAAGATCGACCCGGCGAGGCGAAATGATCCTGCGACGCTTGCGAAGCTGCGGGATCGGGCGATCAGCACGGATGATCCACTTATGCGGAGGCTGGCCCTCATGTCGATCGTGAAGATGTGGCCGGGTGATCCCGGCGTTTCTCTGTTGCTACGAGATCGGGCCGTCGTCGATCAGGATGCGTTTGTGCGGCGAACGGCTGTGGAGGCGATCGGGGCCGGCTGGCGGGACGATCCAGCGGCCCTGCCGTTCCTGCTCGACCGCGCTGTCGCGGACCCGGACGCGGCGGTGCGTCGAGTGGCTGTGGAAGCGGTCGGGGCTGGTTGGCCGGGCGATCCGACTGCCCTACCCGTACTCGGTGCGCGGGCTGTCGCTGACGAGGATGCAGCGGTGCGGACGGCGGTGCTGACGGCGATCGCGGCCGGTTGGCAGGATAACCCTGCTGCGCTGCCGTTGCTCCCCGACGTGGTCGCTGCCCATCCGAACACGGCTGAGTCGCAGGCGGCGCTCACGATAATCGCGGACAGCTGGCGGGGCGGTCCTGCCAGCCGGGCGTGGTTGACCGAGCAGGTCGCACATGCCGACAACGGCAACGTACGGTCCGCCGCGGTACGAGCCATCAGCGCGGGTTGGCCGCACGATGCGGTCACCCGGTCCCTGGTGCATCAACTGATCAGCAACGACAGACACGTCGCGGTCAGATGCGCAGCGACGGGGGCGCTCGCCACGGGCTGGCGCGATGACCCGGACACGCTGCCGTTGCTGCGTGCGCTTGTCGTCGGCGACGACGAATCTGCTGTGCGTGACACGGCGACTCGGGTGCTCGCCGCGCGCTGGCGGGATGACCCGGAGATGCTGCCGTGGCTGCGTCGGCGGGCGCAGGACGACTCCACCGCGCGCTCCCTGCTGGTGGACACCATCGCGGACAGCTGGCAGTGCGGCCCTGCGAACCTGCCATGGCTGAGTGAGCACGGGGTCCACGACGAAAGAGTGGATGTGCGGCGGGCAGCCGTCCAGGCGATTGTCACGGGCTGGCGCAACGATCCGACCACCGTGGCGCTCCTGCGGGGACGGGTCACCGACGACCTTCATTTTGATGTTCGTTCAGTCGCCATGGAGGCGATCGTCGCCGACTGGCGGGAGCATCCCGGCACGCTGTCGTGGCTGCATGACCGGGCCGTCAACGACCGTCACCGGGACGTGCGCCGGATGGCCGTTGAAGCGATCGCGGCCCACTGGCCGGCCGACCCCGCCACCGCGATCCTGTTGTGGGACCGGGCCGACAACGACGAAGATCCCACGGTCCGTGACGCGGCGACAGATGCGTTGCCGTGACACAGCCAGCCAAGCAGTCTACTGATCGGCAGACTGCTTGGTATAACGATGACGACGATCAACGTGGATGCGACGGTTCGGGACTGGCTCGCGCTTCTCGACCCCGTCGTCGGCCATGAGCAGGCTGGCCGGCCGCCGCAGCCCGTCGTCGTAACGATTGTCATCAATATACCGAAATATACCGATCAGCACTATTCTGATCACCCGGCCCCGATGCATGGTCACGACCGGGCCAGACGACGGTGCGGAACGATGAGGAAGCGCGGCAGCCTCAAGCTGCGCGAATGGCTGGAAGTCAGCACATCCGCATCGAGCAGTAGCTACTTTCCCGCCGGCCGAGGATCTGGAGAAGGACGACGGGTTCATCGCAGGGCCTTTGTTCCGCTCGAGTCTCGAGGTCAGCGCGAGCGGTACGCGTCAGACCGGTGCTCGACGGCGGTTACGGTCACGATGCGGTTTTCCTCATCGATTTCGTAGAACACGCGATAGCTGCCGCGCCGAGCGGACCAGGTGCCCTCGTATGGCGGGAGGAGGAGTCGTTTACCGAGCCGGCGGGGGTTGTCCAGAAGCGTGGTCGTGATGAATTCGTGGACAGCTGCTGCGATCTTCTCAGGCAGTCGGCTGGCGGGAACGCGGGCCGCGGGACCGGTGATCCGGAGTTCGAACGGCTGGCCACCGGCCTTGCTCACCTCACATCGGGCCGGTCGGCGTTCCGTGCGCGTTTCGCCATGAGCATGCCGAGTTCCTCGGCATCGAGGACGTCACCGGCCTCGACCGCGTCTGCGGACTCCGCGAGCTGCCGCATCGCCTCCCGGCTCGCCAGCACGTCCAGCGTCTCCTCCAGCGCCGCCAGATCGTCGGGAGAGATCAGGACTGCCACGGCATGGCCATGGCGGGTGATCTCCACCCGATCGTGAGTGCGCTCCACCTCGTCGATGAGCTCCGACAGGCGGTTGCGCGCCTCGGTGAACGGCATGACGACCATGGCTGCGAGCATACAAAAACTGGCGCGAAGTCTAGGCAGTTCGACAGAGGTTCAGAAGATGTCCGTGCGCTGGCGGTTCATCGACTCCCGGTCGGCGGTCTGCCGCTGACCCCGAGTGGTCACGAGCGCCTTACGGGCGGTGCTGGTCTGCGTCGCGGATCTCCACCACGGCGTCGTCGGCGACGGTGAACGCCTGGTAGAGGAGATCCGCTGGGTCGGCGGGGCGGTCGGTCTGCCCGGCGTGGGTGACGGCGAGGCCGAGGATGATCGTGTCACCGTGGACCGTCATCTCCTCGACGGTCGCACGGACCCCTTGGGCGCGTAGCAGCTGGTACCACTCCAGGACGTGGGCACGGCTGTGGCAGCCGGCTGGTCCGCCGCCCCAGCGGACGTCGGGGTGCAGCACGTCGGCGAGCGCCTGGTCGTCGCTGGTGTTGAACGCTGTGCGCAGCTGCTCGCTGATCCGGCGGGCGGCTGGCGCAGGCGGTTCGGCCGACGACGAATCGTCGTCGTCGGGCGCGCCGATGCCGTAGCGGGCGAGAAGGACGGCGACCTCGTCGCTGGGCGGCTTTCCCCCGACCCACGCACCGTCCCGGGACGCCCCGGCGGCGAGCAGGAGACTGATGGTGGCGGGCCAGTCGCCGTCCGGGCTGTAGGCGGGGCGTTCCCCGCTGCCGACCGTCGCCCATGCCAGCGGGGTCGACCCCCACTGCCGGTCGGTGGTATCGATGTCGGCGCCACGGTCGAGCAGCAGGCGGACCACGTCGAGACGGCCGGCGTAGCTGGCGGCGTGCAGCGCGGTCGCGCCGTCCACCGACCGGTACACCCCGACGGGAAAGCCGAGATCGAGCATGAGGGCGACCGGGCCGACACCGGCGTACTCGGCCGCGTCCACGAACGCCGCGTGATCGTCTCTGATAAGGCGGCCCGGAAGGTCGGGATACTCGGCGAGCAGCCGACGCGCCTCCTGACGGTCGCCGCGTCGGCACACGCCGAGTAGCCGATCGGTATCCGTGGCGTCATCCACGGCGCCGTACCGGGTCAGTACGGCGGCGACGTCGTCCCGGCCGCGGCGGACCGCGATGCGTCGAGCGGACAGACCATCACGGCCAACCGTGTTCGGGTCCGCGCCGGCCGCGAGCAGCGCCTCGACGACCGCCGGGCTGTCCTTGCCGAGCGCCCCGGGCAACGCCCGCGTCGCGTCACCGGCACCCAGTCCGAACTCGACCAGCAGCCGTCCTGCCAGGCTGCCGCGACCGGTGACGCTTGCTGTCAGGAACGCCTCGACCCGTCCGGCTCGGTCCAGCGCCTTGGCCTCGACCTCGGCTTTCAGCCGTGGCCAACTGGCGAACCCGTGCTCGCGGGCGAGAACCATCTGCGCGACTGACAGACTCACCGACCCCTGCGGGCGCTCGTCCACGTGGGCGGCGATCCGCTCCAGCGCGGCCGGGTCGCCGGCACGGGCGGCGTCGCGCAGTTCCTTTGCCCGGCGGCGAAGCTGGTTGAGGTTGGGTGTTGCCGGCATCGGACGACTGGCCATGCCATCTCCTCACGTCGCCTTCCCGGCCCGCGGCTGAAGGCGTGAAGAAGATGACATCCTACCGGCCGTGCGACGTGCGACGAGGTGGACTCGGTCCTTCCCGGCATCATTCGACCGACCAGGATGGCGCTTCGCGAGGTCGTCGACGAGCTCGTCGACTGACCAGGGGCGATACCCGGCGACCGTCCACTCGGCAATATCGACAATAGAATCGAACCTGCGTTCTGTCGACCTGGTAATTCCGGAAGTTCCGCCCCCGGCTGGCCGGTTGTCAGTGCCTGGTGCGCAGCCCGTCGAAGAGAACCGTGTTGAGGCGCACGGCCTGGTCGGGGGGCGCGTCGGCATGGCGCAGAGTGGCGAACGCACCGGCAAGCAGCGCAAACAGGTCGTCGATATCAATGTCGCCCCGGATATCGCCGGCATCCTGAGCACGCTGGAGGAAAGCCCGCAGCGTCTCGCGGAGGCGGGCCGCGACCTCGGGAGCGGTGGTCCGGATGTCGAAGTCGGTTCCCGCCAGCGCGGCCTTGAGGGGCAGGCTCGCGGCGCCCTCGGCAAGCATGCGCTCCAGCATTTCCACCAACGCATCGCCGGGATCGGCCTGCTGAGCGAGGGCGCGGACATCCGCTATGAGCTGCTCCACCTGGTCGACGACGACCGCGGCGAACAGCGTCTCCTTCGTTGGGAAGTGCCGATGCACCGTGCCCGCGCCGACACCGGCTCGGCGCGCGATCTCGTCCAGAGGGACGGACAGCCCCTCAATGCTGAACAGCTCACGCGCGGCGCGTAGCACCCGCTCGCGGTTGCGCCGGGCATCCGCGCGCAGCGGACGGGCCGAGCACCCCTCGCCAGCCGAAGCCGGTTCGGCGCCTCCGGCGTCCGGAGCATCGCCTTGAATCCCCATGGCCTCCATCCTGCTCCGATCGCCACAGACCCCATCGTGAACCGGGGCGGCGCCCCGTATAGTGTGGCTCATCGAACCGGGGCGTCGCCCCGAATCCTCGGAGGAGGTCGCGTGCAGTACACGCTGCTGGGGCGCTCGGGCCTCAAAGTCTCCCGAGCGGCGCTCGGAACGATGAACTTCGGCATCGGTCCGGACGCACCCTGCGGCGAACCGGAAGCACGTCGGATCATCGGCGCCTTCCTCGACGCGGGCGGCACCCTCATCGACACGGCGAACATCTACACCGGCGGCCGATCGGAGGAGGTCGTTGGGCGCGCCATCGCCACGCGGCGCGACTCGGTCGTCCTGGCCACGAAGGGCTCCGGCCCGCTGGGCGCCGGCCCCAACGACCGCGGGCTGTCCCGGCTGCACCTCACCCGCGCCCTGGAGGGCAGTCTGCGTCGCCTGGGCACCGACTACATCGACCTGTACCAGTGCCACAACTGGGACCCGGATACGCCTATCGAGGAGACGATGGCGACCCTCGACAGCTTCGTCCGCTCGGGCAAGGTCCGCTACGTCGGCTGCTCCAACTACACCGCCGGCCAGATCATCGAGTCCCAGTGGGCCAGCCAGCGCCTGGGCACCACGCCGTTCATCAGCCTTCAGCCCCACTACTCATTGCTCGCACGCGAGATCGAAGCCGAGATCCTGCCCGCCTGCGCCCGCCACGGCCTGGGCACCCTCACCTACGGACCACTCGCCGGCGGCATGCTCGCCGGCCGCTACCGACGAGGCCGGCAACCCGACCCAGGAACCCGGCTTCACCAGTGGCTCGCCTTCAACCCCACAGCCGCCAGCTGGGCCACAACGCTGCTACGCGAGGAGTGCTTCGACATCGCCGACGAGGTCACACAGGTGGCCGACCTCGTCGGCGCCACCCCATCGGCCATCGCTATCGCCTGGACCATCGCACGTCCCGGCATCACCTCGGTGATCATCGGACCGCGTACCGTCGACCAGCTCACCGACAACCTCACCGGCATCGGTCTCAGTCTGGCCGCGGACCTCGTCGACCGGCTCAACACCGTTTCGGCACCTACCAACCAGCCCGTCACCGGCCTGCCCATAACGCTGCCGACCGCCGCCTAACTAACCATGACGAGAACAGTCAGTGTCGTCCCGAGCTCCGCACGAGCGGATGCCTACCCAGAGATCGGTGAAGGTCGATGCTCTGTAACGGCACGTCCCACTCAGCGACAGTCGGCTACCGATCGTAGTCGACTGCCCTGGAGCAAGAAGGGGCTCGAACGGAACCGCTTCACCCGCGGCCGGCGGAATGACGATTCTGGCCAGCTCGAACGGAATCGGCGCGGCACGACGGCCAGGCGCGACCTGGATGTGTTCGCCGCTGCCCTCGATGTTGTCGACGACGTACGAGTTGGCGCGGCTGAAATTTGTCAAGGTCCAGTGATCGCCTACCGTCATGATCTCCCCGGCAAGTCGGGAGACGCTCGGTTCGGACAACTCGACGCCCACCGAGACGCCTGGGGATCCGCGACCGAACGCTAATCACTCGCCCGGCGCGAGTTGACGGGTCACGGCCGCGGCTTCACCACGAACCGCCGGGGTGGCTGGCCCGTCGACGTCACGCGGCCAGGCAAACGGCTGAACGACCAGGCAAACGGCTGAACGACCAGGTAGCTCACAACGCCCTCCATACGTACGCCATAGCCGGAGATGCCAACCGCTTCAAACAGATCCCGAGTCACTCTCGATCATAGTCGAATCCGTCATCGCGAATGCCGTAACGCGGACCGGGTGGCACTTTGGAGCGGTGAACCAGCCGCCGATGCACACTACGGCGGCGCGGTCAATCCGCGACGTCACAGGATGCAGCGCGGTCCTGGCCGTGAGTATTGTCGAGCACGCGGCGATCGACTACCCCGCTACACGACGACGAAAGGTGTTGTGCCGAGATGAAGCTTGCCCGGACTCGGTTAAGCAAAATCGCCCTTAGTCTTGGACTGCTTGTGACCGTACTGGTACCGGGGACGCTTCTCGGTGCCTCTCCGGCCCAGGCCACGGAGTCCTACCAGGGCTGCCCCGCTGGCGGGGTCTGCATCTATCCTAACGGTTCGTGGAATGGCGGACATCCGTCCAGCATATACTACTACTATGCGTCCTATAATCTCAGCAATATGTACGGGACGCATCGCGTCTTCAACAACCAGACCGACAACGCTGTCGTGAGCTTCTGCACGGGGTGGAACGGCACGAACTGCTTCTTCACAATGGGATCATGGACATATACTGATATTAATCTGACACCAGTTAACTCGATCAAGCTGATGCCCTAGTGTCTCGTGATGCGGGTCAATTTTTGTCAGACTCAGTCATTTATGCTGGTCGGAAGCCTGATCGACGCTGTGGCCAAATAAAGGATAGAGCATCACGAGACACCAGGTATTGACAATTGCTCCAAACCGCAACGTAAGCTATCGAGCGCGCTCGTCCTACGGGAAGGATTCACCATGTTAGGTCCAAGGGGCCGAAGGTGGCTACTGGCCTCCGTGACGGCGCTCGCAGCGGTGCTGGCCGGTCAGTTCCTCGCCCAGGCGCCGGCCTCTGCGGCACTCATGTACGACCAGGGCGGCTTCGCCACGTCGTATGCCCAGGACGGCACGCTGCAGATCTTCAGGGTTGCCACCAACATCGGTAACAACAGCAAGCTCTACCACTACTACGGCCACGCCGGCGAAAACCTGACCTCGGAGGTTCTGGATGATGGGCTGCCCTTCGGTGAAAAAGGTTTCCCCTCGGCCATCAACTACGGCACCAGCCTGCAGGTCTTCTACAAGAGCGGCGGCGCGTTGATCCGCAAGTACTACAACGCCGGCTGGTGGACGACAGAGACGGTCGTCGGCAGCGGCGTGAACAGCAGCCCGGCCACGGCAGTGGATATCAGCACGCTGCATACGGCCTACGTCACCTCCAGCGGCGCGCTTGTCGACCGCTGGAACTCTGGGGGCGGCTGGTCGAGCCAGACCGTGGTCCCCGGATCGTGCGACGGTTCCTTCACCCCGGCCATGGGCAACTTCAATGGGCAACTGCATATTCTAGCCAACTGCGTCGGCTCGTGGATACACTTCTGGAAGGACCCGGGTAGCCCATGGACCAGCGAGTTCCTCGGTCAGAGGATGTCCCCCGGCACGGGTGGGATCGCTCTGTCCACCGGCAATGGCGAGTTCGACGTGGTTGGCAATGCCACCGACGGCAAGCTCTGGCGGTGGTGGTACACCAGTAATGATGGCTGGCGCGAGCAGCCCATTGCCAACGGGCAAGCCGCCGGTCGGGTCCAGGTCGGCTGGTTCAACTCTTCGCTGCACGCCGCCTGGGTCGACGGTACGCGAATGCACAACAGCTGGCTCAACGGGTCGACCTGGAGTGACGAGCCCCTGGCCTGCAACTTCGGGGCCTGCAGCGATGTCGATGCGGTCGCGCTGGGCACCTCCTACTTCTTGGTAGACACACAGGAGCCATACCACCCCTGGCGGTGGACGCCGAGCGACGGCTGGCGGCAACTCAACATTCCCCAGTGGAAGTTGGCGTTTGTCAAGACGAAGAATACGGGTAGTGGAATGATCGAGGTGCATCAGACACCCGACCCGTACCAGAGCTTCGACATGCATGTCACGTCCGGATTCTCTGCGGCCGAGGACGGCAACGGCACGTTCGAGATGGTCGGCAACAAGTTAGTCTACTTCAAAACCCGCAACACCGGTAGCGGAAAAGTAGAGCTGCATTACCGCACAGCCGAGTCGAACTTTAGCGATGGTGTCAGCATCCCGACGTGGTTCGACGTAGCCGACGGAGCCAACGGTGTCTTCAACCTGGTAGATGACGGAATCGTTTTCATCAAGACCCGCAACACCGGCTCAGGAATGATCGAGGTTCACAAGCTCCCCTCGTGGAACCCGCAGGCCCCGCCCTATCTCAGCACAGCAACCAACATCCCCCTGGCCGAGGCTGACAACGGGGTGTTCCAGATGAGCGGCGAGTCCCTGGTGTTCATCAAGACCCGCAACACAGGCAGTGGCAAGATCGAGGTGCACATCACGGGAACGGACACTGCGGGATCCTGCTCCTTCTGCCAATGGTCGCTGCACCGCGCGACGGTATTCAACGCGGGTGACCGGGACAACGGCACCTTCAGTATCCGCAGCCTCACACCATACTCGCAGGATTTGATCTTCATCAAGACCCGTAATACCAGTACCGGCAAGGTGGAACTGTTCGTCGCCAGCTCCGCCACTGACTACCAGCAACAGAACCTGGCAACGGCCACCGCATACAACGTGAGCGATGGACCCAACGGCTGGTGGAACCTCAACCACACCTGAGTCGCAACCACCCCGCGCGACTGACTTCGGCGTAGAGCCATCGAGCTCCGCGTAATGACGAGTGACGTTGGGTAGTCGCCTGTGGTTAGCCGGAGTGACACGCCGAGCCTGTTGTGGTGCAAGGAAAAGACGCAGAACCCCGGTATGAAGGTGGTCCTCTCGCAGATCAACTTCATACCGGGGTCCTGCGTCGACGATGAGTTCACATATACCTCGGTGCTGCCGGTACGCGACGAGACGGTGGAGTTCCTGGCTGGTCTGCTGACCGCTGAGCGGCTGCGGCGGGGCATCCGCGCACACCCGGTCACTGTCCTGCTACTGAGGAGGATGCGGGCGTTCACCGGACACGCGTTCATGATCTGAGACATACCTCGGCCATGCTGCTGTTCCGCGCGGGGGCGGATCTGAACGAGATCCGGGCGTTGCTGCGTCATACCCGGATCGCGACCACGGCGGATACTTACATCGATGTCCTGGAAGGGGAGTGCCGACCAACTCATGACGGC
>NZ_CAUVXL010000244.1:0-10911 GCF_963555915.1 Protofrankia sp. Cas4 | reverse complement strand
CGGGCCGGGTGGGCGCCGGCTCGACGGGCCGGAAGCGGTCCTTTCGTCTCGTCGGGGCGGTGGGGGTGTGTCGGTCGGGGGCGGGCAGGGCCTGGATGCGGGTGAAGGCGGTGGCCAGGGCGTCGGCCCAGCGCCGGGTTTCGGGGATGCGGAGCCGGCGGCGGGGCTGGCCGTGGATGATCCGTCCGGCGGTGTGCAGCAGCCGGTAGCGGACGGTTTCGGGTTCGGCTTTCGCCAGCTCACCGTCCAGGCCGAGGAGGGCCGGCCAGGCCAGCAGGTCGCAGGCCATACCGACGGCGACGCACCACACGCTGCTGATCGTGAATTTGTGGGATGGGAGCCAGCGCAGGCCGGTGTCCTTGCCGCAGCGGATACGGGATTCCACCCGGGCCTGGACGCGGTGGCAGGCCTCCAGGAACGGGATCCGTCCGGTGGGCAGGTTGGTGGCGGTGACCTGGAAGCGGAAGCCCTCGTGCTGTTCGAACAGTGACAGCAGATCGTCACGGTACGGTTCGGGGATCTGGGTGATCGCCTCGTCGAGGACGGCGATGTTGTCGGCCGCGGTGTTCGCGCCCGCCCGACCCGGCCGGGGCCGGATCACCACTGTGTTCCCCAGATCCCGGCCACCGCCACCGCCACGTCGGTCAGCACCCGGCCCCGATCGTGCGTGGGGAACTGGCGGGTGCCCGCCGGCGCCGCCGACCGCGACCGGCAGCCCCTTCGACCAGCCCGTAGACTTCGCCTGAGAAGTGCCTCTTGATTCCGTTGACGACATGGACTTCAGACACCCGTATCGTCCCAGCTCAGAGGCACTTTTCCGTTCCCGGCCCGCCACGACCGATTAGATCAACAGTAATTGGCGTGAATAGCCGAGGCTAGGATTGGCCAGATTGTGGGTGGCCGAGCGAAGCGCCTAACGCAGTGTGGACGCGAGTGCCTGACAAGCCGTTGAGCTGCTTTTTTGGCCTTCGAGATTCGGAGCATGGGCGAATGGACGAAACCGTTGGCTGGGCAGTGGACGACACCGTTGGCTGGGCAGTGAGCGTGCCCCGAGGCTACCGAGTTGATACTTGGCGCGTGGTGGAGCCGGTCGCCAGCGGAAGCTGGGGCAGTGTCTACCGCGGCGAACTGGCAGCACCGGACGGCCCCGTGGCCGAAGCGAGCGTTGCCGTCGCTGGCACTGACGCCCAGGAAACCCCCGCCGCATCTGGTGCATCTCGCGCGCCTGATACCCCTGATACCGCCGGACTGCCCACGCAAGCGGCGCTGAAGTTCATTCCGACCGGTACGCTTTCCGTCCGGCAGCTCGCGCACGTGAAGGCGATGGTCACTCGCGAAACCGAGCTCCACCGCAGGCTGCGTCATCCTCGCCTCGTCCGGCTTTACCAGGCGCTGACCGTCGATGAAGCGGACCGGCCCGATCTGGACGGCGCGACTGTGCTCGTGATGGACATGGCCGACGAAAGCCTCGATGACCTGGTACGTCGTTCGCATGGGCCGGTCCCAGACGCCGAGCGCCTGATCGTACAGGTGTGCGAAGGAATTGCGTTCCTTCATTCTCGAGAGTGGATCCACGGCGATCTCAAGCCGGCGAACATCTTGCGGATGGCGGACGGGTCAATTCAACTGTCCGACTTCGGTCTGGCCGCCGAACTCGACGGAACTCATGGCTACCTGCCGCGATACGGCTCGCTGGACTACGCCCCCGCCGAACGCTTCGCCGTACCGCTGACCGAGCGTGGCGCAGCGGTCCGTACCACGCTGGATGTCTGGGCGCTCGGGGTCACTGCGCACATCCTGCTTGCTGGCCGTCATCCCTTCCCAGGTCCGACGGTCCGCGCGCGGGTCGCGGCGGTATCGGAGTATGTCGCGGGCCGCTGCGGCCTGTCGCTCGCTCCCGAAATCTCGCCCGGCTGGCGTGCGTTCGTGGCGGACTGTCTCGCACAGGACCACGAAACGCGACGCCGTCACACCGCGGAGGACCTGCTCGGGCGGGCGAGGCGGCTCGCCGAAACCGGTGGATCACCTGATGCGGATGCGTCACCGGCGCCCGGCCCCGCGATCGCGGCCACCATTGCTGGCACCGCGCCATCGCCGACCGAGGGTCAGTCGGGCACGTCGCTACCGGATACGCAGCTGCCTGAAATACATGGGACTGACCGCCACGGGACCGTTTCACCTGGACCATCGCGACGAAGACCCCGCATGAGGGTCACGGTGGGTGCTGCTGGTTTGCTCCTGTCGGCAGCGGCGGCAACCACGATCACAATGGTTATCTTGCCCGGAGGCGAACAGCCCACTCCCCTCGGCACCAGGCCGCCGTCGGCGGCCACCGAGAGCGGCGGTACGGACGTGGCGCGCTGGCTCAATACCGAGGCCGGAATAGCAGCCGAGTACTACCGCCTGATCATCCAGGCCGGCACCATATGCGACGACCCGCATATCAGCCCCGCACTGGTCGCGGCGATGCTCGAGGCGGAGAGCGGCTTCGACCCGAATCTGAGTGACCCCGCTCGTGACGAATACGGTATAGCTCGTTGGACACCACAGGTGCTTCAATACTACCTCCCGCCCGGTCAGCGCAGCGTGACGCCCAAGCCGCCGTTCTCGCCGGAGGAATCGATCCCCGCCGTAGGGCGCTATCTATGCGTTCTCGCCCCACAACTCGAAGAGGTTCCGGGCACTCCCGAGCTTCTGCTGGCGGCTGCCTACCGGTCCTCCGCGGACAGCGTCCGCAATGCGGGAGGGATCCCCGCTCGTTGGGTGAAATACACCGAGCGGGTGGCTCAGAACCTAGTCAGGTACCGACCGCGAGGCCAGACGGGCTGACCCGGAGCGATGGCGAGGCGATCGCGCGCTGGACGAGTGCGGCGGGCAAGCCTTGGTCAAGCAGCGCGACGTGCTCGACGCGCACGAGGTCAAAACGCAGCGCGAGGGACACCAACGCCGCTCGCTGCCAGTCCGCCCGAGCACCGGGGACGTCGGCTGAAGGTCTGCGGATCCTAAGCTTGGTGCGGGCGAGGTAGTCGATGTGGAAGCCCACGGCGCTGCGGCTGAGATCGCCGCAGTCGGGGTGCTTTGCCAGCCGGCGGACGACATCAGGTACTGATGGGATGACCGCCGACGCGCCGTCGCGAAGCCGAGGTTCGCACAACGCCACGAGAACCAGGAAGTACTTGGTGGTCTGGTCGAGTGGATAGGCCGAGGTCGTCGCATCCGGTCCGGCCGGCGCGATGGGCGTCTGGTCGAGGTATGTGTGCTGATGCGCGAAGACAAGGAAACTGACCCGGGTAACACCCGCTGGAAGGACGACACGAGAAAACTCGAACGGCACCGGCATGTCCAGCCGTCGTGGCGCGACCTTGACAAACTCGCCGCCACCCTCGGGATTCTCGACCACGTAGGTTCGGTCGGGCGAGAGGTTGCTGATTGTCCAGAAGTCCTCGGTCGCCCGGACGCGGCCGGCCGTTCGGGACACGCCTGGGTGGCTGAGTTCGATGTCCACAGGATGACCCCGCCCGCCCCGCCCGAATATCGCTTCCTCGCCCGATCCGAGTTCGCGTACCAGGGGTGACGGGGCTAATACATGATTGGCCGTCGGGTCTTGGGGAACCTGTACCAGGACCGTGTTCACACCGACTCCTTAGCCATGGCACTGGAAGATGATCGCACATCAGTGTGTCACGGCGGCAGCCGTGGCGGGACGGGATCCGGGGCCACCTGGCCTGGTTTCACCCCGCATCCCGGCGGTGACCCCCGCCTACCGGCGGCCGCCGCTCTCATCGATCACATGACATCGAGTCCATTAGCCCAGGGCCTTTCAGTAGGCCTGATCGCGAGAGCGCGCCGCGGAAATGGAAGTTTCCCTCTACCTGGACGATGGTCTTGTCTAAGGACCATCGTCCAGGTAGAGGGCGTACCCGCAGGGTGAAGCGTAACTTCCTCGCGTCCTCGTTCCACGCAGCCCGCTCGGCTACATGTGGTTGTACCAGCTCTGGTTCTTGCCGCTGTTGCACTCCCATGTGCGGAGGCCGCCGTCTAAGGTCTGGTCAAGGCAATGGCCGGTGGCCTGGTTCTGGAATCTGCGGGTCTTGTCGGCCCAGTACACGACCCACCAGCTCTGGTTTTCGCTGCTGTTGCACGCCTCTGATGAGATGCTGCCGATACTGAAGCTGTCGTTTATGCAACGTCCGGTGCCGACGTTCCCCAGGCGGACTGTGCCGTCCCCCCACGGGTGAACGACCCAGCGTTGATCGTCGGACCCGTAACAGGTATCTGCCACTAAGCCGCGGATGTTGCTATCGAGGAGGCACTGGCCGGTGCCCTGGTTCCGGTAGACGTAGACAGAATCTGCGGCCTGCGCTGCCTGCGCTGCCGGCGCCGCGACCAGCACTCCCGCCGCAAGGACCACCATCACGAACAGTAACCCGATCGTCCGTCTCACGCCGTCGATCCCTCCTCCGTGCATATGACCCTTCTACGGACCCGGCGTCACGCCAACCGTGGCACCCTGAGGTCAGAACATCGCGTTCGACCGGCCCTGCTTCCATCGGTCGAGCGCCCCGTCAAGAGGATCCTGGCCGGTAGGTCCCGTGAGCGGAACCTGGAAGGTCCCAGGGTCGGCGCTCGGCAGGTCCGTCTTTCAGCGCGGCGGGATAGCGGGGCTACCGGCAGTTTGTCGAGGACGGCATATCCGCAGGCCGCCCCACCGAGATTGATCAACAGCGTTTATGTCACCCATCGCGTTGATGCCTGCGTGGCGGTGGCGAGCGCCTCGACCACCGCCTCCACGTAGCGCTGGGGCGGGTCCCGCCGTAGCCGTACGAGACCAGGCCCGTTGGGTCCAGCCAGTGGGAAGCGAACCGGCCTGCGCCGGCGAGCTCGACGACCAGGACCGCGCCCCCGTCGGTGCGGGCCTGGTCGTCGGCCGTCTCGCCCACCTCGACCAATACACCGACAGAAGCCCGCCTAGACGTGCGGCGCGATCTGGTGGTCGAGGTCTGCAATGAGCCGTTCCAGCCAGTCACCGGGGCGGTTGTCGTCGATGCCGGTGTAGGTGGCTTCGAGGTCGATGCAGTCGGCGCGGTCGGACAGGATCGTCCGGTCGCATAGCTGTCTCCCTCATGGAGCGGCGATGATTCCAACCAGCCGGCGGACGAGCGGAGCCCAGGGAGGTGGTGCACGGATCATGATCATTTGGCGACAGCTGATGGACGCGCTCAGGCGTGGGTCCAAAACACCTCACTGGCGCGGAGAGGACGATGGCATTTTCGGCGACGCGGCTATCCGTCGATCTCCAGGCCTGGGATGGTCGCCTCGGAGGGTGGCCAACCTGGGACCGGGAGGCGCCGTGCAGTCGCCGCGATCAGCCAGTCATCCCCGTCCAGGTGCGTCACAAAGGAGTGCCCCGGAATCTTGCGACCGCCCTGCGTCCCGATGTACGTCGAGGACGTCAGGACGACGAGCTCCATATTCGCGCCGACGAGCGTCGTCCACCGAAGCAGGCCGACGCCCTTGCTCAGCCCTCGGTAGACGTACCGCCAGTGATCTACGAAGGCTGCGAGCATCTCGTCAAACTGCTTGTTGTCCGAGTCGTAGGCGGCTAGGTCTTCGGCGAGGTCGTCGTCGGCCTGGCGACCATTGACGTCCCAGACCCAGCCCTGGGCCAGTGCCAAGCGCAACGGATCGTCAAGCACCGTCCACAGGCAACGACCAGGCTTGTCGTTGTAGAGCTCGGTGATCCAGTCAGCGACAGTCTCATATCCGCCGGGGAAGTCTGGTTCGGTACCAATCATGCGTCGACGAGCTCGACAGTGCCGTCCACGACCTCAAAATGGAACGTAAGGCCCGTCGCCCGGCTCAACTTCGCAAGTGTCTCGAACGAAGGCTGGTGCTCGGCTTGCTCCAAGCGGGAGATCGCAGGCTGGGCAATGCCGACCAGCGCCGCCAACTCGCGCTGGGATAGGCCCTTACGGGTGCGGAAGTTGACGACCCGGTTGGCGATCTCGCGGGCGAACGCCGCACCGTCCCATACCCGGCGAAACTCCTCGTCGCTGCGCTGCTCGTCGATCACCTGGTCGAGTGGCTTGAGGTCTGAAAGCTTCATTTGTCCTCCTCCAGGTTGTCAAGGCGTCGCACGGCGATGGCGACGGCCCGCCGAAAGCCAGCCGGGTCAGCTTCGGCCTCCGGTCCAACCGCACCGATGACGAGGATCTGTCCGATCTGTCGATAGAACGCCCGCCAAGGGCTGCGACCCTGCCGCGGTCGAAGCTCTCGAAGGTGGCGTGCGGCCCTGATGTCACTGGTATGCGGGTAGCCCAACGTCGGACCGATGGCTCGTAGTTTGTCGAAAGCTGTGACGATCGCTGCCCGCTCCGTCGCGGGGATCTTGCCCAGCTCGGCATCTGCGGCGGGATGGATCAAGACCTGCCAGACCACCCGCCCACGATAACATACGTGTTATCGGTTCGCACCCTTCCCGGCTCTGGGAAGGGTGCCTGGGCACGCCGCAGGAATACTCTGCCCGACACTCACCGCTGATCGGACACCCCCACTCCCGGCTGTTCGCGTCGCCGTCCACGACGAGTGGCTTCCTGCACATGGCGCATGTGTTGTGCGCCCGAGCCCAGAGCACCTTCCGGTCATGGTCGCTGATCGCTATAACGAAGATCTTGCACCGCTACGGCAGGGCCTTGGCTCGTGTCCCGGCGGACAGTCTGAACGAGCCGAAGGCGGCGGTGAGCCCGGCTGCCGCTGCTGGCCCAGATCCGTCAGGTTCGAGCCGGTGCCGCATCAAGGGGGTGTCACACGCCGGTTCGTCGCGTGCTCCTCTCCGTCCCGCTCGCCGAACCCGGACCATCTGACGGTGCTGGCCCGTCCCGGCTTTGTCAGGGCTGCTCTCACCCTCTCCGGCGTGACCCGGCTCGGGCTGCGCTTAGTTCCCACCAGACTGCTGCGACAGCCTGACGAGGAGGTCTCGCGCATCCTTCGATCCTCAGTGCCTCACGGCGCACTCACGATTTGAGACACACCTGTGCGTCGCTCCTGCTCGCCCAGAGCGTGCCGGCGCGGGTTGTCATGAAACTACTCGGGCATTCCGCGATCGCCGTGACGATGAACGTCTACAGCCACGTCATGCCCGCGGCCTCCCGCGACGCCACCGATAAAATCGGCTCGCTCCTCGGTGAGGATCCCGTCACACCGACCGATGACGCCGAAACGACTGACACCGCTGGCGAGCTCGGAAGCGAAGATCACCGCGAACGCGGATAGGGCCACATCAACGCTCGCGGCCGGGACCGGCAGGCAGTCCGCCTCGCAAGGAAGGAACGAGGTGTCCGAACCCTCGTCGACGGCTTGGCCCTGCGCCACTTCCAGAAGCCGGGAGGCGGGGTCGATCCCGATGACGCGGGCGCCTGCGCCCGCAGCGAGCAAAGCGGCATTCCCAGTTCCGCAGCCGACGTCGAGGACACGCTCACCGGGGCACAGCGCAGCGGCGCGGACCACGGCGCGTGCCGCGGGCAGGAGGGCCGAGGCCGTGTCCTCGTAACGGCCGCGTCCCCAATCCGGGGCTCGCATCGGCACTGCTGACGAATCCGTCGGAGCGCGCCGCACGGCTGGAGAGGTGGCTTTGCTCGCGACCAAGCAGCAACGGCCGGCTCACCCCGCCATCCTCCCGTACCGCTCCCGCCCAGGTGCGGGACATCAAATGGCGAAGCTGGCCGCCCGAAACCGCGTCGAGATCGCCCTCCGGGTCCGCGAGACCCACCATCGGCGGCCCACCACCGGACAGACGCGATCGGCCAGACAGCCTGGGTACACCCGGGATCAGCACATCCGGGATCAGTCCCCACTCGCCCACGCCAAGCCGTACGGCGTGCACAGAGAGCTCGTCCTCGGATGTTCAGCCGGGAGATCTCTCGGGGGTAATGCGCCGACCCGGTGCGGGAGGCGTCCGGCTAGCCTGACCGGGTGACCGTGCGCACCGGACCGAAGATCGAGCTGCACGTCCATCTGGAGGGCACCGTCCGCCCGGAGACGCTGCTGGCGATGGCGCGGCGTAACGGCGAGCCGCTGCCGGCGACGACCGTCGAGGGCCTCACCGAGCTCTACCGGTTCCGGGACTTCGACCACTTCATCGAGATCTGGATCATGACCACGCACGTGATGCGCACCGCCGAGGACTTCCGCCAGGTCGTCGTCGACTACGCGGCGCAGGCGGCCGGGCACGGCGCCGTGTACGTCGAGGGGATCTTCTCGCCGTGGTTCCGGGTTCAGCGCGGAATCTCCTGGGAGGAGATCTTCAACGGCTACGCCGACGGCGTGGCCGAGGCGCGGGAACGGTTCGGCCTGGACATGCGCCTGACCCCGGACGTCGACCGCATCCTGCCGCCGGAGGCGGCCTGCGAGGTGGCGCGCCAGGCGGTCCGGTTCCGGGACCTGGGGATCGTCGGCCTCGGCCTCGGCGGGCCGGAGGTCGGTCATCCGCCCGAGCCGTACGCACGGGCGTTCGCCATCGCCGCCGATGGAGGCCTGGCCGCCGTCCCGCACGCGGGCGAGACCACCGGACCGGAATCGATCAGAGGCGCTGTCGACGCGCTGGGTGCACGCCGCATCCGTCACGGCATACGCGCCGTGGACGATCCCGATCTCATGGTTGAACTCGCGGAACGGAACATCGTCCTGGACGTCTGCCCGGTGTCCAACCTGCGGACCCGGTCGGTGACTGAGCTCGCCGCGCATCCGCTGTCCGCGCTCATGGCCGCCGGCGTCCGCTGCTCGCTGGCCACCGACGACCCGGCCATGTTCGACACCGATCTCGGACGTGAACACGCGGTGGCCGCCGCGTTGGGCGTGCGTGCCCGCGACCTCTACGAGGCCGGGGTGGCCGGAGCGCTGTGTGACACCGCGACCCGGGCGCGGCTCGCGGCGATCGGCGCCACCACCGACTGGGAGGCGGCACAGGCCGCGCTCGCCATGGCGGCCGGAGACGATCAGCTGGCCGTGGATGTCGCCGCCGCAGGCCCCCCGGCGGTGTTTCGGTGAGCGGGGCAGGCGGCAGCGCCGCGCCGACGCCCGGTACCTCGGCCGGCCGACCCGGGCTGGACAAGCGTCCGGACGAGGTCGCGGCCATGTTCGACGGTGTTGCACGCCGTTACGATCTGACCAACACGGTGCTGTCCGCCGGCCGGGACAGGACCTGGCGCATCGCCACCGCCGACGCGCTCGAGCTGCGGCCGGGACTCCGGGTGTTGGACCTGGCGGCCGGTACCGCTACCTCCTCCCGGGCGTTCGCCGCCCGCGGCGCCGCGGTCGTTGCCTGCGACTTCTCCCTGGGCATGCTCAGGGTCGGCCGCCAACGTCTCCGTCAGCAGATCAATACTGCCGGTGGCGGCATTGTTGCTCTGGTCGCCGGGGACGGCCTGAAGCTGCCGTTCGCGGACGCCTCCTTCGACCGGGTGACAATCTCCTTCGGCCTGCGCAACGTCGTCGATGTGGACGGCTGCCTCGCGGAGCTGGCGCGGGTGACCCGGCCGGGTGGACGCCTGGTCGTCTGCGAGTTCAGCCGGCCCACCTGGGCGCCGTGGCGCACGGTCTACCTGGAGTACCTGATGCGGACGCTGCCCGGGCTCGCCCGCGCGGTCAGCAGCAGTCCGGACTCCTACATCTACCTGGCCGAGTCGATCCGCGCCTGGCCGGACCAGCCGGCCCTGGCCGCGCGCATCGGCGGAGCCGGCTGGACACGGGTCGGCTGGCGCAACCTCACCGGCGGCATCGTGGCACTGCACCGCGCCACCCGCCCCTCCTGACCCGGTATCGCGGGTATCGCGGGTTACCGGGATAACCTCGGCGCCCCGGGCGGCCAGGCTTGATGATCAGGCTGGAATGTGGGCGTCCAGCCAGGCCAGCGTGCGGGCCCAGGCATCCGCGGCGGCGATGGCGTTGTATCCCGTGGGCCGTACGTCGCAGTGAAACGCGTGCCCCACGCCCGGGTAGCGGACGATTTCGGTCGGCACGGCGGCGTCCCCGGTGGCCGATCGCATGGCTTCGACGTGTTCCACCGGGATGCTCTGGTCGAGGTCACCGAAAAGGCCCAACCACGGTGCCTGGAGGCGGGCCGCCACCTCGACCAGGGGCGCCTCGCCGAACCGGCCCTGGACGAGCCCGCCGCCGTAGAAGCTGACAGCGGCCCCGAGCGGACGGTGCGCGGCGGCAATCGTCGCCACTGTCCCGCCCATGCAGAAACCGACCACCGCGATGCGGTCGATCGCGGTTCCCTCGTCGGCGAGCAATTCCATAGTCGCGTCGACGTCATCAAGGATCTCAAGGCTGTTGAGCGCCTGCGTGGTCGGTCGGATGGCGGCGATATCGGTGTCGTAGGCGAAGACCGGTGACCCCGCCCGGTGGTAGAAGGCCGGCGCGATGGCACGCCAGCCGACGGCGGCGAAACGCTCGCACACGGTCGCGATGTACCCGGTGAGCCCGAATGCATCCTGGGCGACGATGACACCGCCGCGGGGCACGTCGGCCGGATGCGCGACGACAGCATCCATGGGTCCGTCCGCCGTGGACAGTGTGACGGTCTCGACGCTCATCCCGTGCTCCTGTCCGGTCGAGTGTCCGGTCGCGCCCCGGGTGCTGCGGGGCGGGGATCACAGCCCCTGATCCGGTACATCATCCCCACTCACCTTACGGCCATGGTGATCCATTTGCTGGGGTTCGGACCCGCGGTTCGTCGCTGCACGCGACGCGGGCCTGTTCGCGATCCCGGCACCTGTGCCAACCGCGGGCGCAGGGCCTAGACTCGCCGTTGCGCTCGTGAAAACGTTCACGAGCGGCGGAAGTATGGCGAGTGGGAATACCCCGGCGATCCGGAGCGGTGCGTGATCATGACAGCGGTCGAGGCCGAGC
>NZ_CAUVXL010000243.1:0-11136 GCF_963555915.1 Protofrankia sp. Cas4 | reverse complement strand
ATCGTTGTCGGTGCTGGACCAGGCGGGTCGGCGGCTGCGTATCACCTGGCCCGCACCGGGCTGGAGGTCGTCCTGCTGGAGAAGACGAGCTTCCCGCGGGAGAAGGTCTGCGGTGACGGGCTCACTCCCCGGGCCGTTCGCAGCCTGATCGAGATGGGTATCGACACCAGCAGCGATCCGGCCGGGGTTGGTCCGGCCGGGGTCGATCTGGCCGGGGTCGGTCGGGAGGTACCCCGGGGTGCCCAGATCTCCGGGTCGGTCCAGCAGGGCTCCGGGTGGGTCCGAAACCGCGGCCTGCGGATCGTCGGCGGCCGCGTGCGACTCGAACTGCCGTGGCCCGAGCTGGCGAACTGGCCGGACTACGGCCTGGTCCGTCCCCGGCTCGACTTCGACGAGCTGCTCGTCCGGCATGCCGAGAAGGCAGGCGCACGGCTGCGGGAGGAAACCGCGGTCACCGGCCCGGTGCTCGACGAGCGCACCGGTCGGGTTGTCGGAGTCCACGCGAAGGCTGGCCGTGGCCGCGAACCGGTCGAGTTCCGCGCTCCGCTGGTGATCGCAGCTGACGGCAACAGCGCGCGGATGGCCCTCTCGCTCGGCATCGGCCGCCGTGATGATCGTCCGCTCGGCGTTGCGGTGCGCCGGTACTACCGCAGCCCCCGCACCCACGACGACTTCCTGGAGTCCCACCTGGAACTGTGGGAGGGCACACCGGGGGCCTCCCGGCTGCTTCCCGGCTACGGTTGGATCTTCGGTGTCGGCGACGGAACGAGCAATGTCGGCCTCGGGCTGCTGAACACCACCAGCGCCTTCCAGAACACCGACTACAAGGACCTACTCCGGCGTTGGCTCGGCGGTCTCCCACCGGAGTGGGGCTACACCGAGGAGAACGCCACCGGTCCGGTCCGCGGTGGCGCGCTGCCGATGGCCTTCAACCGCACGCCGCACTATCGCGACGGTCTCATGCTCGTCGGGGACGCGGGTGGTGCGATCAATCCCTTCAACGGCGAGGGCATCGCCTACGCCATGGAGTCCGGACGTCTCGCGGCCGAGGTGGCCGTGCAGGCGATGGCCCGCGCGTCCGGGCCGTCGCGGGAACGGGCGCTGCAGGCATACCCGCACCTTCTCCGCCAGCGCTACGGCGGCTACTACACCCTCGGTCGGGTGTTCGTCCAGTTGATCGGAAACCCGGCCGTGATGCGGACGGCAACCCGGTACGGGCTGCCTCGGCCGACGCTCATGCGTTTCACGCTGAAGCTGCTGGCGAATCTCACCGACCCGCGGGGAGGTGATGCGCTGGACCGTCTGATCAACGCGATGACCAGAGTCGCGCCCGCGACCTGAGTGCCCAAACGTGCGTCGCCGGACGTCGCCCGCTGGACGTCACCCGCTGGACGTCGCCGGACGTCACCCGCTGAATGCCGCCGGACGTCACCCGCTGAATGCCGCCGGACATCACCAGCCGGGTCGGGGTAAACCGGCCGCAACCCCCGGATGGGGCGTCGCGTAGGCTCCCGGGCGCGATCCGACCAGCGAACCCCGGGTCGCCTGCAACTGATCGTCAACGGCACACCGCCACTGCCACATCCCGCACCGGACCTGCAGAGAGGAGCTCGGCATGCTGTCGAACTACGTGCCGATCCTCGTACTTTTAGTGATCGCGGCAGCGTTCGCGATCGGATCTGTGATCATGGGGTCGCTGGTCGGCCCGAAGAGGTACAACCGCGCCAAGCTCGACGCATACGAGTGCGGAATCGAGCCGTCGCCCGAGCCGGTCGGCCCACACCGCTTCCCGGTGAAGTTCTATCTGACCGCGATGCTGTTCATCGTCTTCGACATCGAGATCATCTTCTTGTATCCGTGGGCGGTCGCCTTCGGGAGCCTGGGGATTTTCGGGCTGGTCGAGATGGTGTTGTTCATCGCGACCGTATTCGTCGCCTATGCGTACGTGTGGCGACGCGGAGGCCTCGAATGGGACTAGAAGAGAAGTTGCCCGGTGGCCTGCTGCTCACGACCGTGGAGAAGATGGCCAACTGGTCACGGCGGTCCTCGCTGTGGCCGGCCACGTTCGGCCTGGCATGCTGCGCCATCGAGATGATGTCGACCGGCGCAGGTCGTTACGACCTCGCCCGGTTCGGTATGGAGGTGTTCCGGGCCAGCCCGCGCCAGGCCGACCTTATGATCGTTGCGGGTCGGGTCAGCCAGAAGATGGCTCCGGTGCTGCGCCAGATCTACGACCAGATGCCCGAACCCAAGTGGGTGCTGTCGATGGGCGTGTGCGCAAGCAGCGGCGGGATGTTCAACAACTACGCCATCGTTCAGGGTGTGGACCACATCGTCCCGGTGGACATGTATCTCCCAGGCTGCCCGCCGCGGCCGGAAATGCTCATGGACGCGATCCTCAAGCTGCACGAGAAGATTCTCGCCGGCACGGTGACGGGTAAGCTCGAATACACTACGATCGGCCACTCGCCTTATCCGAAGCCGATCGAGGTGGCAACCGCGCGGGCCGGTCTGCCGGCTGGGGCGCTGGAAACCGACACGCTGTCGGTCAACGACCGCAAGCGGTTCCGCCTTCCCGCCGGTGCCCCGGTCCCGACCGGAGCCGGTGCGGTCGAACCGTCGCTCGACACGCGCCGACCTGCCGCGATCGCTCCCGGTTCGGTGTTCGGCCGGATCAAGCGTCCGGTGGCTGCACCGGAGCACGGGGACAGGGCATGAGCGACGTCATGGCGTCTTCGGGAAAGGGCGGACCGCATCGGCGCGACGCCTTCGGTGCGTCCGGTTCCGGCGACACCTCCGGTTTCGGCGGCCTCGTGGAGAAACCCTCTGCTCCGGCCTCGACCGCACGACCGTTTGGCGACCCTGACGCCGACACTGTCTACGACGCCCTGGAGCGCTCCTTCCCGCAGCTCGGCGAGGCGCTCGAACGCGTGGTGGTCGAACGCGGCGAGTTGACCCTGCACGTGCGGCGCGACTACCTGCTCGCGGTCGCGCAGACGCTGCGGGATGATCCGGGTCTGCGTTTTGAACTGCTGTCCGGGGTTTCCGGGGTGGACTACCCCGACGACCCGAGCGGCCGGCGGCTGCACGCCGTGTACCACCTGCTGTCGATGACCTGGCGTCGCCGCATCCGCGTCGAGGTCGCGCTCGCCGACGACGACCCCACCGTCCCGAGCGTCATGGGTGTCTGGCCTACCGCGGACTGGCACGAGCGGGAGACCTACGACTTCTTCGGCATCGTCTTCTCCGGCCGCGACAGCCTTACCAGGATCATGATGCCGGATGACTGGTCCGGTCACCCACAGCGTAAGGACTATCCGCTCGGTGGCGTGCCCGTCGACTACAAGGGCGCCCAGGTACCGGCACCCGACACGCGGCGGAGCTACTCATGATCGGACGCGGCCCTCATCTGTGCCGTTCGAATCCGTGCCGTCCCTATCTGCGTCGTCCCAGTCTGTGTTGTCCCAGTCTGTATCGTTCTTACCAACGAGGTTCGTTATGACCACCCACGCCTCCGAGACGTCCAGCACGTCCAGCAGGTCCAGCAGGTCCAGCCCGTTCGCGGGACCGCCGGTCGACGATGTTCCCGCTGACGTTCCTGCCGATGTGCCTGCGGCGGATGCGTCCGCGGCCGCCTATGAGGCCGGCTTCACCGAATCGGCAGACGGGCGGATATACACGGTCACTGGCGGTGACTGGGAGCAGGTGCTCGGCGGCGGTGAGGACTACACCGAGCGGCTCACCGTCAACATGGGTCCGCAGCATCCATCCACTCACGGGGTGCTGCGCCTTGTCCTGGAGATCGAGGGCGAGACGGTCGTCCAGACCCGGGTCGTGATCGGTTACCTGCATACCGGGATCGAGAAGAGCTGCGAGTTCCGCACCTGGACGCAGGCGGTCACCTTCCTCACCCGGGCCGACTACCTCTCGCCGCTGTACAACGAGACGGCCTACTGCCTGGCGGTGGAGAAGCTGCTCGGTGTCACCGAGGAGGTCCCCGAGCGGGCGACCGTCATCCGGGTGCTGGTGATGGAACTCCAGCGGATCGCCTCCCACCTGGTGTGGCTCGCCACCGGAGCGATGGAGATCGGCGCCACCACGGGGATGATTTTCGGGTTCCGGGAGCGCGAGAAGATCCTGGACCTCCTGGAGACGATAACCGGTCTGCGGATGAACCACGCCTACATCCGACCCGGCGGACTGGCCCAGGACCTTCCCGACGGGGTTGAGCGCGATATCCGTGTCTTCCTCGACGACATGCCGAAACGGATCAAGGAATACCACGCGCTGCTGTCCGGGCAGCCGATCTGGAAGGGCCGCATGGTCGATGTCAACTACATCGATGCGGCCAGCTGTATCGCGCTCGGCGTGACCGGACCGGTGCTGCGTGCGGCCGGTCTGGCCTGGGACCTGCGCAAGACCATGCCGTACTGCGGTTACGAGACGTACGACTTCGACGTCCCCATTCTGTTGGAGGCCGACTCCTACGCCCGCTACCTCGTGCGGCTGGAGGAGATGGGCGAATCGATGAAGATCATCGAACAGTGCCTGGGCCGGCTGCGTCCCGGTCCGGTGATGATCGCAGACAAGAAGATCGCCTGGCCGGCGCAGCTGTCCATCGGCACCGACGGGATGGGTAACTCGCTCGATCACATCCGAACGATCATGGGTACCTCGATGGAAGCTCTGATCCACCACTTCAAGCTGGTCACCGAGGGCTTCCGGGTCCCGGCCGGGCAGGTGTACACGGCTGTGGAGTCACCCCGCGGCGAGCTGGGCTATCACGTCGTCAGCGGCGGCGGCACCAGGCCCTACCGTGTCCACGTCCGGGATCCCAGCTTCGTCAACCTGCAGGCGGTCCCGGCGATGACCGAGGGCGGCCAGGTCGCGGACGTGATCGTCGGCGTGGCGTCCCTCGACCCAGTTCTCGGGGGAGTTGACCGGTAATGCCACTGACCGAACAGACCCGTGCCGCCGCGCGGGACATCATCGCCCGGTACCCACCGGGTCGCTCCCGCTCGGCGCTGCTGCCCATGCTGCATCTCGTGCAGGCCGAGGACGGCTGCGTCACGGCCGAGGGGATCGAGTTCTGCGCCACCGAGCTCGCCATCACCCAGGCCGAGGTGAGCGCGGTCGCGACCTTCTACACGATGTACAAGCGCAAGCCGGTCGGCGACTGGTTGGTGTCGGTCTGCACGAACCTGTCGTGCGCCCTGGTCGGCGGCGAGGACGTCTACGCCCGGCTCTCGCATCATCTCGGTGTCGGCCACGACGAGACGACACCGGACGGCGCGATCACTCTGGAGCATGCGGAGTGCCTGGCGGCCTGCGACTACGCGCCGGTGATGACCGTCAACTACGAGTTCTTCGACCAGGTCGACGCGGACTCCGCCGTCGAGATCGTGGCCGCGCTGCAACGCGGCGAACGTCCGACTCCGACCCGCGGCGCGCCGTTGTGCACGTTCGTCGAGGCGTCCCGGCAGCTGGCCGGTTTCCCCGACCCGCGCCCCGGCGCGGTGGCCGGGCCGGGCGTGGGTGAACCATCCGTGGCGGGTCTCCTCGTCGCGGATGCCGTGGACATGCCGGGTCCGGTTGCCGCGGGCACGCCCGACCCGGTTGCCGTCGGTGCGACGGTCGCCCCGACCGGCACCGCCAAGCGGGCCCGCACCAGGCAGACCGCCCATCAGACGAAGGGGAGCTGACCATGCCGGTCACCCCGGTCCTCACCGGACGCTGGAACACTCCCGAGTCCTGGACGCTCGCCACCTACGAACGCACCGACGGTTACCAGGCGTTGCGCCAGGCGCTGGAGACGGGCCCGGACGCCATCATCGGACTCATCAAGGACTCCGGTCTGCGGGGTCGTGGCGGCGCCGGCTTCCCCACCGGCATGAAGTGGGGCTTCATCCCGCAGGGCGACGGCAAACCGCACTATCTGGTCATCAACGCGGATGAGGGCGAGCCCGGTACCTGCAAGGACGCCCCGTTGATGATCGCAGACCCGCACTCGCTGATCGAGGGCATCATCATCGCCTCCTTCGCGGTGCGGGCGAACAACGCCTTTATCTACCTGCGCGGGGAACTGGTGCACTGCGGACGGCGGCTGCGGGCCGCGGTCGCCGAGGCCTATCAGGCCGGCTACCTCGGCGCCGACATCCTCGGCAGCGGGTTCAACCTGGATCTGGTCGTCCATTCCGGCGCCGGTGCCTACATCTGCGGCGAGGAGACCGCGCTGCTGGACTCCCTGGAGGGCCGCCGTGGTCAGCCCCGGCTGCGCCCGCCCTTCCCGGCGACACACGGGCTGTACGCGTCACCGACGGTGGTCAACAACGTCGAGACCATCGCCAGCGTCCCGTACATCATCCGACGCGGGGTGGCCTGGTTCCGGTCGATGGGCCGCGAACGTTCACCGGGGCCGAAGATCTACAGTCTGTCCGGGCATGTGACCCGTCCGGGCCAGTACGAGGCGCCGATGGGAACCACTCTCGCCGAGCTGCTGGAGATGGCCGGGGGCGTCCGCGGGGGGTTGCGGCTGAAGGCCTGGACCCCCGGCGGATCGTCGACGCCGATGCTCACCGCCGACCATCTCGACGTCCCACTGGACTTCGAGGGTGTCGCCGAGGCTGGTTCCCTGCTCGGCACGGCCGCCATCATGGTCATGGATGAGACCGTGGACATGCTCAAGGTCGTCCGGCGGCTGACCCAGTTCTACGCGCACGAGTCGTGCGGAAAGTGCACGCCGTGCCGTGAGGGAACCCCGTGGATGGTGCAGATCCTGTCCCGCCTCGAGCGGGGCGACGGCGACGCCGCCGACGTCGACACGCTGCTTGACGCCTGCGACAACATCTTCGGCCGGGCCTTCTGCGCTCTTGCCGACGGTGCGACCTCGCCGATCGTTTCGGGCATCGCGTTCTTTCGCGACGAGTTCCTCCGGCCCGCAGCTGACCGGTCCGCAGCTGGCGGGCCCGCATCGGCCCGGTCCGCATCCGACAGCGTCGCCGGTTCGCCGGACGCCCTCGCGAGAGCTCACTGATCACTATGACAACCGTGTCGACGAGCAGCGCCCTGTCACCTCCGGTCGTGCCCACGCCGCCGGATCTCGTCACCCTGACCATCGACGACCAGGCCGTCAGCGTCCCCAAGGGGACATTGATCATCCGTGCGGCCGAACTGCTCGGGATCGAGATCCCGCGCTTCTGCGACCATCCGTTGCTCGACCCGGTCGGCGCCTGCCGGCAGTGCATCGTCGAGGTCGAGGGCCAGCGCAAGCCGGTCGCGTCCTGTACGGCGGCAGTGTCGGCCGACATGGTCGTGCGTACCCAGCTCACCTCGCCGGTCGCCACCAAGGCGCAGGCGGGGACGCTGGAGTTCCTGCTGCTCAACCATCCGCTGGACTGCCCGGTCTGCGACAAGGGGGGTGAGTGCCCGCTGCAGAACCAGGCCATGGCCAACGGCAAGGCCGTCTCCCGGTTCAAGGAGACCAAGCGGACCTACCCCAAGCCGCTGGCCATCTCCACCGAGATTCTGCTCGACCGGGAGCGCTGCGTGCTGTGCGCGCGCTGTACCCGGTTCTCCGCGCAGATCGCCGGCGACCCGTTCATCGAACTGTTCGAACGGGGTGCGGACGAGCAGGTGGCGGTCGCCGAAGGCCAGCCGTTCACGTCGTACTTCTCCGGTAACACCGTGCAGATCTGCCCGGTGGGGGCGCTCACCAGCGCGGCCTACCGTTTCCGCGCCCGGCCGTTCGACCTGGTCTCGACCCCGACCACCTGTGAGCACTGTGCCGACGGATGCGCGCTGCGGACGGATCACCGCCGCGGCACGGTGATGCGGCGGCTCGCCGCCGACGACCCGGCCGTCAACGAGGAGTGGAACTGCGACAAGGGCCGGTTCGCCTTTGCCTACGCCGGCGGCGCCGACCGGCTCCGCACGCCGCTGGTCCGTGACGACGCCACCGGCGAGCTCGTCGAGGCATCCTGGACCGAGGCGCTCGCGTTCGCGGCCCGGGGCCTGGCGCAGTGCCGGGACCGCCACGGCGTCGGCGTCCTGGCCGGTGGCCGGCTGACCCGCGAGGACGCCTATGCCTACGCCAAGTTCGCCCGGCTCGTCCTGCACACCAACGACGTGGATTTCCGCGCCCGGCCGCACTCGGTGGAGGAAGAGGAGTTCCTGGCCCACGCCGTCGCCGGTACCGGCATCGGAGTGACCCACGCCGACCTCGCGGCCGCGCCCGCGGTGCTGCTGGTCTGCCTGGAACCCGAGGACGAGGCGCCGATCACCTTCCTACGGCTGCGCAAGGCCGCGGCCAGGCGGGGGACGGCGATCTTCTCGATCGCGCCGGTGGCGACCCCGGGCCTGGCCAAGATGGCCGGGACGCTGCTGCCCGCCGCCCCCGGCGGGGAGGCTGCGCTGCTGTCGAGCCTGGCAGCCGGGGACGCAGGTGCTGCGGACACGACGGTCGGTGCGGCATCGCAGGTCGGTGCGGCGCTGCGGGCGCCCGGAGCCGTGATTCTGGTGGGGGAGCGGGCCGCGCAGGCCCCCGGGACCTTCACCGCGGTCCTGCGGCTTGCGGAGGCGACCGGCGCTCGGCTGGCCTGGGTGCCCCGTCGCGCCGGCGAGCGTGGTGCCCTGGCCGCAGGCGTCCTGCCCTCGCTGCTGCCCGGTGGCCGCCCGGTCGCAGACGCGGCGGCACGGGCCGAGGTGGAGGAAGCCTGGGGCGCGGCCGTGCCGGTGCGGCCCGGCCGCGACACCGCGGCCATCCTCGCCGCGGCGGCTGCCGGCGAGCTCGACGGGCTCGTCGTGGCCGGGCTGGACGTCGAGGACCTGCCCGACCCGGCCGCCGCGTTCACCGCGATCGCGGGCGTGCCGTTCTGCGTCTCGCTGGAAGTTCGCCGGTCCGCGGTGGCCGAGGTCGCCGATGTCGTTCTGCCGGTCGCACCGGTGGCGGAGAAGGCGGGCTCGTTCGTCAACTGGGAGGGACGCCTGCGCGCGTTCCAACAGGTCCTGGAGACTCCGGCCCTGGCCGACGTGCGGGTGCTGCACATGCTTGCCGCCCAACTCGGGGTGGCGCTCGGTGTCGCGGACCCCGGCTCGGCCGCCCGTGAGCTCGGCATGCTCGGCCGTGCCGGTGACGCGGTTCGGCGGGCACCGGCGCCGTCGGTGGCACCGCCGGTGCCACCTGACCCGCCCGTCGGTCACGCCGTGCTGGCGAGCTGGCACCAGCTGATCGACGACGGTCGGATGCAGGACGGCGAGCCCTATCTCGCCGGGACGGCCCGACCGCCGAAGGTCAGGCTGTCCGCGGCGAGCGCCGGCGAGATAGGCGTGGTCGACGGTGACCTGGTCTCGGTCACCAGCGACCGTGGGACGATCACGCTGCCCCTGGAGATCACGTCCATGCCTGACCGGGTGGTGTGGGTCCCGACCTTCTCGCCCGGTTCACACCTGCGCCGCTCACTCGCGTCCCGCACCGGCGAGCTGGTACGGGTCGGCGCGAGCGGGCGGACTTCGAAGGGCCGGTCATGAGCTATTCATCCTCGCTCGGGGCCCCCGTGGGGCAGCCGCTGGCCGCCGCCGCCGGAGATCCGGACCTGTCGGCCTTCGGCAGCGACCCATTCTGGCTGATCCTCCTCAAGGCCGTTGCCGTGTTCGCGTTCCTGCTGCTGACAACGCTTTTCGCCATCGTGTTCGAGCGTAAGGTGGTCGCTCGGATGCAACAGCGGGTCGGCCCGAACCGGCACGGCCCCAAGGGCTGGCTGCAGAGCCTGGCCGACGGCGTGAAGCTGATGCTCAAAGAGGACATCATCCCGGTTCTCGCGGACCGGCCGGTCTTCATCCTCGCACCCATCGTTTCGGCTATCCCGGCCTTCCTCGCGTTTTCGGTTATCCCGTTCGGTCCCGACGTGTCGATTTTCGGCCATCACACCGCACTGCAGCTCGCGGACCTACCGGTCGCGGTTCTGTTCGTGCTCTCGGCGTCATCGCTGGGCGTGTACGGGCTCATTCTCTCCGGCTGGGCGAGCGGATCGACCTACCCGTTGCTGGGCTCCCTGCGTTCGGCGGCCCAGATCATTTCCTACGAGGTCGCGATGGGCTTGTCCTTCGTCGCGGTCTTCCTCAACTCGGGGACGCTGTCGACGTCGGGCATCGTCGCGGGCCAGCGCCACTGGTGGAACGTGTGGCTGGTGCCATCCTTCATCATCTACTGCATCGCGATGGTCGGAGAGACCAACCGGACGCCGTTCGACCTACCCGAAGCCGAAGGAGAGCTGGTCGGCGGTTTCCACACCGAGTACAGTTCGATCAAGTTCGCGTTCTTCTTCCTCGCCGAGTACATCAACACGGTCACCGTGTCCGCGGTGGCGACGACACTGTTCCTCGGCGGATGGCAGCCGCCGCCGATTCCGTACCTCTCGCACTTCGACACCGGTTGGTTTCCGGTGATCTGGTTCGTGCTGAAGCTGCTGGCATTCCTGTTCGTCTTCATCTGGCTGCGCGGCACGCTGCCCCGGCTTCGCTACGACCAGTTCATGGCGTTCGGCTGGAAGGTCCTGATCCCGGTCGGGCTCGTATGGCTGCTCGCCGTGGCGACCTTCAAGGTGTACCGGGAGAACGTCACCGACCGGACACCGTGGCTGATCGGCTGCGGGATCGCGGTGGGAATCCTGCTCATCATCATGCTGCTCGACCCCGGCGCTCGAAAGCACGCCGAACGTCTTGAGGCCGCCGAAGACGAGCGCACGCGCAACGCACCCAGCCTGGAGCGGATTCCGTGGCCGCCGCACCAGCCGTCATCGCAGTCATCATCGAAGTCGCCGTCGCCGCCGTACACCCCCGGCCCGCATCGACCGTCTTCCGTCATCGCCGCGGGTGGACCGCGTCAGGAGAGCTGAGCCATGGGGATCTTCGACCCCTACAAGGGTTTCGGCGTCACCTTCTCGACCATGTTCAAGAAGCCGACGACCGAGCAGTATCCGGAGGAGAAGAAGGCGACCGCGCCCCGCTTCCACGGCCGGCACCAACTCAACCGCCATCCGGACGGGCTGGAGAAGTGCGTCGGGTGTGAGCTGTGCGCCTGGGCGTGCCCAGCGGACGCGATCTACGTCGAAGGCGCCGACAACACCGAGGAAGAGCGGT
>NZ_CAUVXL010000242.1:0-14115 GCF_963555915.1 Protofrankia sp. Cas4 | reverse complement strand
CCCCGGGAGAACGGTACGGGCGCGTCTACCAGATCAACTATCTGCGCTGCATCCTGTGCGGCCTGTGCATAGAGGCATGCCCGACCAGGGCACTGACCATGACCAACGATTACGAGCTCGCCGACGACAGCCGCTCGGATCTCATCTTCACCAAGGAACAGCTGCTCGCTCCGCTGGGGGACGGGATGACGGCGCCGCCGCATCCCATGTTCCTCGGCGACAGCGAAACGGACTATTACCGGTTCGACCCGAACCGCTCGGGTCCGTTCGACGCCTCGGGCTCTGCCGGTTCCGGGTCACCTGACCCGGAACCGGTGCGTGGCGGGGATTCGGAGCTGGTCCGATGAGCGCGGAAATCATGGTTCAGGCGGCGGGTGAGTTCACCCGGACATCCACCGGTGAGGCCACGACCTTCTGGATACTCGCGCCGGTGGCCGTTCTCGCCGCACTGGCCATGGTGCTCGCCCGCAGCGCCGTGCACGGGGCACTGCTGCTGGTCGTGAACCTGTTCTGTCTGGCCGTCTTCTACATGGTGCAGGATGCGCCGTTCCTCGGTTTCGTACAGATTATCGTGTACACCGGGGCAATCATGGTGTTGTTCCTGTTCGTGCTCATGCTGGTCGGGGTGGACTCCTCGGACTCCCTCGTGGAAACCCTGCGAGGCCAGCGGGTGGCGGCGATTGTCCTCGGGGTCGGGTTCGCCGGGCTGATGGTGTTTCCGATCAGCGGTGTGATCAGTGGGACCAAGGCCGCCGGGCTCGATGCGGCCAACAACGGCGGCAACATCCAGGCGATCGCCCGTCTGCTGTTCACCGACTACGTGTTCGTGTTCGAGATCGTGTCCGCATTGCTGATCATCGCTGCGGTCGGTGCCATGGTGCTCGGCCATCGCGAGCGCGTCGGTGGCAAACCCACGCAGAAGGACATGCTGCGGCGGCGGTTCGCCGCCGGTGGCCCGGTCACCCCGACACCGGGACCGGGCGTGTACGCGACACCCGAGGCGGCCAGCGCGCCGTCGGCACTTCCGGCCGGTTCCAGCACGAGTTCTGGCAGTGGTTCCGGTGGTGGTTCCGGTGGTGGTTCCGCCAGTGGTTCCGGCCGTGGGGATGCGGGCAGCCCGCACCCGGTCGGGGCCGGAAAGGGCACGGTCCGGTGAACCCCGCGAACTATCTGATCCTGTCCGCTCTCCTGTTCACGATCGGGGCGGTGGGCGTCCTGCTGCGCCGTAACGCCATTGTCGTGTTCATGTGCGTCGAGCTGATGCTCAACGCGGCGAACCTGACTCTGGTCACCTTCTCCAGGATCAACGGAACGCTGGACGGCCAGATCATCGCCTTCTTCGTGATGGTCGTCGCCGCCGCGGAGGTGGTCATCGGCCTGGCCATCATTCTCACGATCTTCCGAACCCGCCGCTCCGCCTCGGTGGACGACGTGAATCTCCTGAAGTACTAGGGCCTGTCCGGTGGATATCGGTCGATGTGGGCGATGATCCAGAAGGTCTTCAGCCGGCCAGTCGACGGCGCTGGCGCCAGGTGCAGTGACGAAGTGGTGGCCGGAATTCCGGTTACGGCAGAACGGACGATGAGTGCAGTGACGCATATACATCTTGGCCATGCATTCGGTGGCCGTGCCGGCGGTAACGAGGTACGCCATGCCGCATGAGCTGCAGTACGCCCCCGCCGTCGGCTCGTTCTCGGTGATGTGGCTGTTGTTGGTGCTGCCGCTGGCGGGGGCGGCGATCCTGTTGCTGGGTGGGCGCCGGACCGACCGCTGGGGACACCTGCTGGGTACCGCGACCGCCGCCACGAGCTTTGTCGTGGCTCTGGTGCTGTTCTTCGCGCTGCTAGGGCGCGGCGGCGGCGATCGGGCGGTCTCGCAACACCTGTTCTCCTGGATTCCGGTCAACAGTTTCCAGGTGGATGCCGGACTGCTGTTCGATCAGTTGTCCGCGCTCTTCGTCCTGCTGATCACCGGGGTGGGGACGCTTATCCACGTCTATTCGATCGGCTACATGGCGCACGATCCGGCGCGGCGGAAGTTCTTCGCCTACATGAACCTGTTCCTGGCATCCATGTTGCTGCTCGTGCTCGGTGACAACTTCCTGGTCCTCTACGCCGGGTGGGAGCTGGTCGGTCTCTCGTCCTACCTGCTCATCAAGTTCTGGGAGTACAAACCGGCCGCGGCGACCGCCGCGAACAAGGCCTTCTACATGAACCGGGTCGGCGACGTCGGGCTGGCCCTGGCTGTCATGTTCATGTTCGCGACGGTCGGCAGCACGAACTTCGGCACGGTGTTCGGCGCGGCCGCCGCGGGTGTCATCGGTTATGGGACGCTGACGGCGATCGCACTGTTGCTCCTGCTGGGCGCCTGCGGGAAGTCCGGCCAGTTCCCGCTGCAGGCGTGGTTGCCCGATGCGATGGAGGGTCCGACCCCGATCTCCGCGCTCATCCACGCGGCCACGATGGTGACGGCGGGGGTGTATCTCATCGCCCGGGCCAACCCGATTTTCACCGAAACCCAGGCGGCCCGGACCGTTGTTGTGATCATCGGTGCCGGCACCATCCTGATCGGCTGTGTCATCGGTTGTGCCTACGACGACATCAAGAAGGTGCTCGCCTATTCGACGGTGAGCCAGATCGGTTACATGTTTCTGGCCGTCGGTCTCGGTCCGGCGGGTTACGCACTCGGGATCATGCATCTGCTCGCGCACGGCTTCTTCAAGGCGGGGCTGTTCCTCGGCTCGGGTTCGGTGATCCACGCCATGGACGGCGAGCAGGATATGCGAAAATACGGTGCCCTCTGGCGGCTGATGCCGATCACCTGGGCTACCTTCGGTATCTGCTATCTTGCAATCATCGGAGTTCCCCCGCTGTCCGGGTTCTTCACCAAGGACAAAATCATTGAAGCGGCCTTCGACAAGGGCGGAACCAGCGGGTATCTGCTGGGCTCGGCTGCGTTGCTCGGCGCGGGGATCACCGCCTTCTACATGACGCGACTGTTCCTCATGACTTTCCACGGCGAGCGCCGCTGGTCGCAGACGGGGCCGGAGGCCAGGCACCCACACGAGTCCCCGACCGTGATGACCGGCCCGATGGTCCCGTTGGCGATCGGGGCGGCGGTTGCCGGTGGTCTGTTCGTCCTCGGTGGTTCCATCCAGAACTGGCTGGCGCCGGTGGTCGGCGAGAGCGCCGAGGTGGGCGTGCACACCATGTCCCCCGCGGTTCTCACCGCACTCACCCTGCTCGTCGCCGCCGGCGGGTTCGCCGGGGCCTACCTTCGTTACCAGCTCCGCCCGGTCGAGGCCGTGGCCCGGCCCGACGCCGAGGTCAGCCTGGTGACCGTTGCCGCGCGACACGATCTCTACGCCAACACGTTCAACGAGACCGTGTTCATGCGCCCGGGCCAGTACGCCACCCGGTTCCTGGTCTGGCTGGACACCGTTGGAGTCGATGGTGTGGTCCGCGGCACCGCCGCGGCGGTCGGCGGCCTGTCCGGCCGGTTGCGCCGGACCCAGACCGGATTCGTCCGCTCCTATGCGCTGTCGATGTTGGGAGGTGCCGTCCTCGTGGTCGGCGCGCTCTACCTGGTAAAGGCCGGATGACGTGAACAGTTTCCCCTGGTTGACGGTCCTGCTGATCATCCCGGCCGCGGCCGCGGTTGTCGTGCTGGCCGTCCCACGGCGGTTCGCCACCGTGGCCAAGCAGATCACACTCGCGGTCACGCTCGTGGAGTTCGGGCTGGCGCTGTTGGCGACCATCGCGTACGAGCCGTCGCGTGCCGGTTTCCAGTTCGCCCAGAAGTACTCCTGGATCAGGCAGTTCGGGGTCTCCTACTCGGTGGGCGCTGACGGCATTTCGCTGGTCCTCATCCTGCTCGCGACGCTGCTGGTGCCGGTCGTCGTCCTGGCTTCCTGGGACGAGGTTGCGGGCCCTGCGCAGGCCGGTTCCGCCGGTGCCGATGCCGATGCCGATGCCGGTGTGGTGAGCAGACGCAGCGTTTCCGGGTTCTTCGCCCTCCTGCTTGCCCTCGAAGCGGGGATGATCGGCGTGTTCGCGGCGACCGACGTGTTCCTGTTCTACGTGTTCTTCGAGGCGATGCTGATCCCGATGTACTTCCTGATCGGGAGCTACGGAGCGGTCAAGGAGCAGGCGCAGCGGTCCTACGCCGCGGTGAAGTTCCTGCTCTACAGCCTGTTCGGCGGCCTGTTGATGCTCGCCGCCGTGATCGGCCTGTATGTGGTCTCAGCCGACCAGCTGGGTACCGGCACCTTTGACTTCGCGACACTGCGCCAGCTCGACATCACTCCGGGCGTCCAGAAACTGCTGTTTCTCGGCTTCTTCATCGCGTTCGCCATCAAGGCGCCGCTGTTCCCCTTCCACACCTGGCTGCCCGACGCCGGCGCGCAGTCGCCGACCGGCGGCGCGATCCTGCTGGTGGGGGTCCTGGACAAGGTTGGAACCTTCGGGCTGATCCGATACTGCATCCCGCTGTTCCCGGCTGCCTCGTCCTACTTCGCGCCCATGGTGCTCGCCCTCGCGGTGATCGGAATCTTCTACGGCGCGCTGCTGGCGATCGGCCAGCGGGACATGAAACGCCTGGTTGCGTACACGTCGCTGGCGCACTTCGGCTTCATCGCCATGGGAACCTTCGCGTTGACGTCCCAGGGCGGGACGGGCGCGGTGCTCTACATGGTCAACCACGGTCTGTCCACGGGGCTGCTGTTCCTCGTGGTCGGGTTCCTGGTGGCCCGGCGCGGCAGCCGGGACGTCAGCGCCTACGGCGGAATGGCGAAGGTCACCCCGGTACTGGCCGGGGTCTTCCTGATCGCGGGTATGTCATCGCTTGCGCTGCCAGGCCTGAACAGCTTCGTCAGTGAGTTCCTGGTGCTGGTCGGAACGTTCACCCGGTATCGGGCGCTGGCGATCGTGGCCACCTGTGGAATCGTGTTGGCCGCGATCTACATCCTGTATCTCTATCAGCGGACCATGACCGGCCCGCTGGTCCATGAGCAGGCCAAGGGTGTTCTCGATCTCAGTGTTCGAGAGAAGATCGTCGTTGCCCCGGTGGTCGCGTTGATCATTGCGCTCGGCGTTTACCCGAAGCCACTCATCGATATCATCCGTCCGACCGTCACGGCCACGTTCGAAGACGCCGGGCACACCGATCCGGGGTCTACCGTCCCAGTGAACGCCGCGCCCGTTAACGCAAGCCAGGCCGGAGGCCACTCGTGAGCGCCGCACCAACCGCCGTCCTGGGCCAGCAGCTCCTGGCTCAGGACGGCCTGGCCCAGAGCACCCGGGCGACGATCGACGTCCCGTCGATCCAGTACGTGGCACTGAGCCCGATCATCATCGTGTTCGGGGTGGCGTTGGCGGCTGTCCTCATCGACGCCTTCGCGCCGGCGAAGGCACGCCGGACGCTCCAGCCGCTGCTGGCGGCCAGCGGGTTCGCGGCCGCATTTGTCGCGGTCGTGTTGTTGCGCGGCCGCCGGCAGATCCTGGCCGCCGGTGCGGTGGCCATCGACAGCCCCACGTTGTTCATGGAAGGCGCCATCCTGCTGTTCGCCTTCCTGGCGGTGATGCTCGTTGCAGAACGGCGGTTGGACTCCTCCGGCGGCGCGATCGTGGCCTCCGCGGCGCTCACCCCGGGTTCACCGGGGGCGACCGCCGCGCGGACCTCCGCCGGTGTGCAGACCGAGGTATACGCGTTGATGGCCTTCTCGGTGGCCGGGATGTTGTTGTTCGTCTCCGCCAACACGCTTCTGACCATGTTTGTGGCGCTGGAGATTCTGTCTCTGCCGCTCTACCTGCTCGCCGGCCTCGCCCGCCGCCGCCGGCTGCTGTCGCAGGAAGCCGCGATGAAGTACTTTCTACTCGGGGCGTTCTCCTCGGCTTTTTTCATCTA
Source organism: Protofrankia sp. Cas4 (assembly GCF_963555915.1). Taxonomy (NCBI): domain Bacteria; kingdom Bacillati; phylum Actinomycetota; class Actinomycetes; order Frankiales; family Frankiaceae; genus Protofrankia; species Protofrankia sp. Cas4. The sequence goes on along the minus strand of NZ_CAUVXL010000242.1, from coordinate 8,211 downwards.
CGGTCTGGCCTTCCTCTACGGCTACGCCGGCAGCGTCGACCTCGGCCGGATCGCCGATGCCGCGGGTACGGTCGGCGCGAACGACACCTACCTGTACCTGGGCATGGCCCTTCTCGGGATCGGACTCTTTTTCAAGATCGGTGCGGCGCCGTTCCACTCGTGGACTCCGGACGTCTATCAGGGATCACCGACACCGATCACCGCGTTCATGGCCGCGGGTACGAAGGTGGCGGCCTTCGGGGCACTGCTTCGGGTCTTCTACGTGGCCTTCGGCGGCCTGCGCTGGGACTGGCGGCCGATGGTCTGGACGATCGCCATCCTGACCATGGTTGTCGGCGCGGTGCTGGCGCTGACCCAGCGCGACATCAAGCGGATGCTCGCCTATTCGGCGATCGCCCACGCCGGCTTCCTGCTCACCGGTCTCGCCGCGGCGAACAGCGACGGGCTGCGCGGCACTCTGTTCTATCTGGTCGCCTACGGTTTCACCACGATTGCCGCATTCGGTCTCGTTACCATGGTCAGGAACTCCGACGGCGAGGCGAGCGACCTGTCCCAGTGGCAGGGGCTGGGGCGGCGGTCGCCGGTTCTCGCTGGCATCTTCGCCTTCCTTCTGCTCGCTCTTGCCGGTATCCCGCTGACCAGCGGGTTCACCGGGAAGTTCGCGGTCTTCCAGGCGGCCGTCGCCGGACACGCAACGCCACTGGTGATTGTGGCACTCGTCACGAGCGCGATCGCCGCCTTCTTCTACGTCCGGGTGATCGTATTGATGTTCTTCCAGGAACCGGCGACGGAGGGTCCGATAGTAGTCACTCGTCCGACACTCACCTATGCCGCAGTCGGCGTCGGGGCGATCGTGACGCTGCTGCTGGGAGTTGCTCCACAGCCGCTGCTCGACCTCGCCGGCACCGCTGCCGCCTCCGGCTTCGTACGCTGACGAACATATGAGCGCAACCGGGCTGGATCTCGCGGGGATCAGGACAGACCCTGATCTTGAATATGCTGTTCGCCTTGGGCTTGACAAAGTCGAACGGATGCTGCGGGATGCCGTTCGCAGCGACGTACCCTTTGTCACCGAGACGTCGCGGCACCTGGTGGACGCCGGCGGCAAGCGGTTCCGACCGATGGTCGTGCTGCTCGCCGCCCAGTTTGCCGACCCCGACGCCGAAGGTGTCGTTCCGGCCGCGGTGGCGATCGAGCTTACCCACCTGTCGACCCTCTACCACGATGACGTCATGGACGAAGCGCCGTTGCGACGGGGAGCGGCGTCGGCGAACGTCCGATGGACCAATACGATCGCTATCCTGACCGGTGACTTCCTGTTCGCCCGGGCGTCGGACATCACCGCTGATCTGGGTCCGGCGGCCACCCGTATCCTGGCGCGTACGATTGCGACCCTGTGCGAGGGGCAGATCCGGGAAACCGTCGGACCGGTTGCGGGACAGGATCCTGTTGAGCACTATCTCCGTGTGATCACAGAGAAGACCGCGTCGCTGATCGCCGCGTCCGGTCGGCTCGGCGCGATGCTCGCCGGTTCTGATCCCTACACCGCGGACACCCTCGCGGCGTTCGGGGAACGGTTCGGCGTCGCCTTCCAGCTTTCCGATGACCTGATTGACGTGGCCTCGGACGAGGCTGCCTCGGGCAAGACGCCCGGCACCGACCTGCGTGAGGGGATCCCCACGCTACCGGTGCTGTATGCGCTGCAGGAGGACGATGCCGCAGCGGAGCGGCTGCGCAGCCTGATGGCGGACGGGTTCGCCGCGGAGGGGGCCCTCGCAGAGGCGCTGGATCTGCTGCGTGGCCATCGGGCCATGCGGCGGGCTCGTGCCGAGGTGGCGCGTTGGGCGAGCGATGCGCGTGACTGTCTGGCCTCTTTGGAGAACGGACCGGCCAGGGGCGCCCTGGAGGCACTTGCCGACTTTGTTGTGGACCGTACCGGGTGATGCGGACGGGGACCGGGTGGTCCCGGCGCTCGCTCTTACAACAGGTTTTCCGAGCGAGCGCCCACTCGGGGATGTAGCGAGGTCCGAGTGGGCGGCCCGCGGTACGAATCGCTATCGGCTGTGCGGCCAGACCGGCGCGATATCGCGGAGTTCCACCACGCTGTTGACAAGATCTCCGAGTGGAATGCTGGAAGTCGTCGGAACGGGAACGGCGATGGCTGGGCCGGAGGACGCCTGTCCGCCCGCTGGCACGCCGGTACCCGACGCCGGTGCCGGTGCCGGTGCCGTGCCGGCAGCGCCGCCGCCGGTCTGCGCGACCGCGCCGGTTGGCGGGGTGCCGGGCAGGGGCGCGACGGTTGGCGGCACGGCGGTCGGGGGCGACGTGCTCGTCGGCGGGTTTGCGGAGAGCGCAGCAGAGGTCGCCGGGCTTGGCGCGGGCGCGGCCGGATCGTTCCCGGTGGCTGTTACCTGCTCGGTACCGGCCGGCCCGTTGGATGCCGCGTCCGTGGATGGTGCGGTGGCGTCGGGCTGTGCCGGGAGCGCGGGCGCGCCGGCTGGAATGCCGGTGCCGGTGACTGGACCGCTTGCCGGGATGCCCACTTGCGGTCCGCCGGCATCGTTGGGCGCCGCGGCCGGATCGCTGCCCGTGGCGGTCCGTCCGGAAAGGGTCGATCTGCTCCGGGTGCCCGGGGGCACGAGCCGTGCCGGCGGCTGACCGGTGTCGCTGGACCCCTGGGTGGTGACGGGTTCGGTGAACGAGACCCCTGCACCGATCCCCATGCTGGGTGCGGATCCCGTGGTGGCGGTATCACCTGCCGGGGTGTCAGTGCCACCCGACAGGGTCAAGCCGGTCAGTATCGCGGAGATGCCGGCCAACGATGCTGTGCCGGCGACGACCAGGCGAGAGCGCCCCTGCTTGGTGGCGACCCGCCGGTGCGCGCCGCGTGAGCGGGTGCCACGCGATTGGGCACTGCCGTGGCTGCCTGAAGCCGGTAGGTCTGACGCAGACACGGCACTCCACTCTTCGGTGCTGCCCGTCGGCCAGGACCGGTGCTGGGCCACGGTGGTGAAACCAGGCAGTGTGGCCTGAGCGGCCCGGGCTGTGGTGCTCACCGAGAGAGGGCCGGTTACCGTGTCCAGTTCACCGGAATCGAACAGTTGCTGGCGAGGGAGGAACATCGCCCCCGCCGGCCTGGGTGTCCGCTGCGTCCCGCTCGCGGACCTGGTGATTGCCGGGCTGGTGGTCGGGTGACCATGGTCGGGATCCGGTCGGCGTGGATTGCCGACCGCCTGTAGTGAATGCCGGCCAGCGGAGTGGTTACCCACGGCCCACCTCGAATCCTGTATCGGGCGCGATCTGGGGACACATCCGCGTTGTTCGGGATTGCCTGCGACGGGACGGTTCGTCCTGCACTGCTCCTCCGGATCGGTAGCTGATGGTAGCCCCCCGAACCCCACCGCCCGCCTGACTGATCCAGATTGATCCTGGTTGATCCTGGTTGATTCAGAAAGGCGGATTCGGGATGCCAGCTGTTCTATAACCTTACCCTGCCGATTGTAGGCATCACAGCGAGAGTCGGACAATTTTGCACCAAAGGTGCTATCTGGACGCAACGCAAGCACGCTTCACGATCACAGCAATGTGTGCCCGAAGCGGCCGAAGCAGCGGAGCCCGGGACCGGCCGCGGTGCTCAGGTCGACGGCCGCCTACCGTGGCGAGGCGGGGGATCCGGGCCTGCGGGTGGTCAGAGGCATCCGGCCCGTCGGATGCCGACGGGCCGGATGGTGTCAGGTGGTCGCCTATATCAACGGCCCTGGCCTGTCAGGGATCCCCGTGCGCGCGAGCGAATCATGGTCGTGCCCTCGTTGCCCCTGCCAGGAACTCGTTGCCCGCCTGGGAACTCGTTGCTCGGCTAGGAAACCGTCCAGGTGTCGCCGCTGCTCAGCAGGGCCATCAGGTCGCCCTCGCCCTGGCGGGCACGGGCGTCGGTGATCTGGCTGTTGAGCTGTTCGTCGTAGGTGGGAACGTCGACGTCCCGGAAGACCCCGACCGGGGTGACTCCGGCCGAGCTTCCGGTGAGTCGTGACAGCGCGAACGCCTGGCTCGGCTCGACGGCCTGTGCGTCGTGGACCAGCACACCGTCGTCGGTCGCGGCGCACACCTCCAGCTCGCCCGACGCGCCTCGGCGGATGCCCTTGTCGAGGTCTGTACCGAAAATCATCGGCTCGCCGTGGACGAGGCGCAGGGTCGCGTCATCCTTGGACGACCGCTCCTTGAGGGCGTCGAAAGCCCCGTCGTTGAAGATGTTGCAGTTCTGAAAGATCTCGACGAACGCCGATCCGGGATGCGCGGCGGCTGCCCGCAGAACGGCGGTCAGGTGCGCCCGCTCGGAGTCGATCGAGCGGGCGACAAAGGACGCTTCGGCCCCGAGTACGAGCGAGATCGGGTTGTAGGGGCGGTCCAGCGACCCGAACGGTGTCGACTTTGTGATTTTTCCCACTTCTGAGGTGGGGGAGTACTGGCCCTTGGTCAACCCGTAGATCCGGTTGTTGAACATCAGGATTTTGATGTTCACGTTTCGGCGTAGTGCATGGAGCAGGTGGTTGCCGCCGATGGACAGCGCATCACCGTCACCGGTGACAACCCACACCGACAGATCTGGCCGGGAGACGGCCAGCCCCGTTGCGATGGCCGGTGCCCGGCCGTGGATGGAGTGCATCCCGTAGGTCTGCAGGTAGTACGGGAAACGGGACGAGCACCCGATACCCGAGATGAAGGCGATGTTCTCGCGGGCTATCCCGAGTTCGGGCAGAAACCCCTGGACGGTAGCCAGGATGGCGTAGTCGCCGCAGCCGGGGCACCAGCGGACCTCCTGATCGGAGGTGAAGTCCTTACGGGTCTGCGGGCGGTCGCTGACCGGGATGAGATCGAGTAGTCGGTTGGTGATGCCGGCCTGGTTCGTCGTGACGGTCACTGGTTGATCACGTCCTCCAAGACGCCCGCCAGTTCGGCGGCCTTGAACGGAAGCCCGCGCACCTGGTTGTAGCCGATGGCGTCGACCAGGAACTCCGCCCGGACCATGGCCCTGAGCTGACCGAGGTTCATCTCCGGGACGAGGACCTTGTCGTAGGCACGCAGCACCTCCCCGGTGTTGTCGGGAAACGGGAAAAGGTGACGCAGGTGTGCCTGGGCGACGTGCAGCCCCTTTGCCCGGACACGCCGGCATCCGGCGGCGATGGGTCCGTAGGTCGAACCCCAGCCCAGGACGAGCACCCGGGCGTCGCCGGACGGGTCGTCGACCTCGAGCGGGGCGATGTCGCGGGCGATTCCCTCGATCTTCGCCTGGCGCAGCCGGACCATGCGGTCGTGATTCGCAGGCTCGTAGGAGATGCCGCCCGAACCGTCCGCCTTTTCCAGACCGCCGATGCGGTGCTCCAGCCCGGGTGTTCCCGGAACGGCCCAGGGCCGGGCGAGCGTCTCGCCGTCACGAAGATATGGCCAGAACTCCGGACCCTTGTCGCCAGTGTGGTTCGGCTCGGTCGCCAACGACACTTCGAGGTCGGGGAGGTCCGCGCGGCTGGGGAGCAGCCACGGTTCCGAACCGTTGGCGAGGTACCCGTCGGAGAGCAGGATGACCGGCGTCCGGTACTTCGTCGCCAGCCGTGCCGCCTCGATCGCGGCGTCGAAGCAGTCCGAAGGCGAGCGGGGAGCGATGACCGGCAGCGGTGCCTCGCCGTTGCGGCCGTTCACGGCCATACCGAGGTCGGCCTGTTCGGTCTTGGTCGGCAACCCGGTGGACGGCCCGCCTCGCTGGATGTCCACGATGACGAGCGGGAGTTCCAGAGCCACCGCGAGCCCGATGGTCTCGGTCTTGAGGGCCAGACCGGGACCGGACGTCGTGGTCACGCCGAGTGAACCACCAAAGGCGGCGCCGAGCGCGGCCCCGACGCCGGCGATCTCATCCTCGGCCTGGAAGGTCCGTATTCCGAAGCGCTTGTGTTTGCTCAGTTCGTGCAGGATGTCGGATGCGGGGGTGATCGGGTAGGAGCCCAGGAACAGCGGCAACCCGGTGAGCTCGGCGGCCGCGACCAGTCCGTAGGACAGCGCCGTATTGCCGGAGACGCGCCTGTACCTGCCCGGCTTCATGCGTGCGGGCGCGACCTCGTAGGTGACGGCGAAAGCCTCGGTGGTCTCGCCGTAGTTGTAGCCGGCGCGCAGCGCCGCGATATTCGCGGCGGCGATTTCCGGGCGCTTCGCGAACTTCTTCTCAAGAAAAGCGACGACGCCGTTGGTGGGCCGTTGGTAGAGCCAGCTCATGAGGCCGAGGGCGAACATGTTCTTCGCCCGTTCGGCTTCCTTCTTGTTGACCGTCCCCGCGCTGCTTTCCAGGGCGTTCACCGCGTCGATGGTCATCGACGACAGGGGTACCCGGTGTACCCGATACTCGTCCAGCGTGCCATCGGTGAGCGGGTCGGAGGAATATCCGGCCTTCTTCAGGTTCGATCCGGTGAACGCGTCGGTGTTGACGACGAGGTCGGCGCCGTTGGGCAGGTCTTTCAGGTTGGACTTCAACGCCGCCGGGTTCATGGCCACCAGCATGTTCGGGGCATCGCCGGGCGTGAGAATGTCGTGGTCTGAGAAGTGTAGCTGAAATCCGGATACGCCGGCCGGAGTACCCGCTGGCGCACGGATTTCCGCCGGAAAGTCCGGAAGGGTTGACAAGTCATTACCGAACGCGGCGGTCTCGCTGGTGAACTGTTCCCCAGTGAGCTGCATCCCGTCACCTGAGTCACCGGCGAAGCGGATGACGACCCGGTCGAGTCGATGGATTTGACGGTCTCTGACCTGGCCTGACACGTTGTGTGACCTCCTCGGGTACCCCTTGAGCGTACCGGGCGGACTATTGAGGCGGGGCGTAACGTCCCGACGAAGTCATCTGAGTGTGACGACTACGACACGGGCTGGTCCGATCACGCGACACGGAGCTGGTCCGATCATGGCGGCGGTCAGATTGGGGGTGGGGAAGGCATGGTGGGAACATGGCCCGATGGCCGGCGACAGGGGTTTCGTGGGAGGGCGCACGGCGCAGACTGTGATCGTGACGCCGGCACTTCGGATCGGGATCGTCGGTGTCGGACGGGCGGGGACGGCTCTGGGAACGGCCTTGGCTGGTGCCGGTCATCCGGTGGTGGCGGTGCATGCGCGGTCCGTTGCGGGCCGGGCGCGGGCTCGGGCTACCTTCCCGGCGGCTTCGTCAGCGACGCCGGCCGAGGTGGCCGATGCGTCTGATGTGACTTTCCTCACAGTTTCCGACGATGTGATTTCGGGCGTCCTGGCGGACATCGTGAATGCCGGGGTTCTGCGGGCCGGTCAGATCGTCGCGCACGCCAGTGGACGGCACGGGGTGGGTATTTTGGAACCGGCACGTGACTGCGGAGCGTCACGAGCAGCGGTACACCCGATCATGACATTGAGTGGCACCGCCGCGGATGCGGGCCTGCTGTCCGGGGCTTCGTTCGGAGTGACCGCCGACCCGGCCGCCGAGCAGGTCGTATGCACCCTGGTCACAGAGATCGGCGGTCGGGTCGTTTTCGTGCCCGAGCGGGTACGGACGGCCTACCATGCCGCCGTCGTCCTCGGCTCCAACTATCTGGCGACGCTGGTCACGGCGACGCTGGCCCTTTTGGACGAACTTGGCGTCCACGAGGGTGCCGATGCCCTCGCCCCGCTGTTGCGACAATCGCTGGACAATGCCATTGAACGGGGCCCGGCCGCGCTGACCGGCCCGGTTCGGCGCGGGGATGCAGGTACGGTACGCGCACATCTGGACGCGCTCGGCGCAGTCGACCCGGCGGCGATGTCGGTCTATGCGGCGCTGGCATCGCTCACTCTGAACCAGCTCGAACAAGCGGGTCTTGCTGAGCGTGAGCGCAGCGAGGCCGTCCGGGAAGTCCTGTCTGCCTCGGCCATGCACACCGTCTTGTAAGAGCGACCGGCATGGCGGGTGCGTCAGTGTAGCGATCACCACGCAGGGTGACGGTTGTGCGTGGCTTCCGGATGAACGGGGCTCTTCACGTCGCGTGACCCGGGTCGTGCATCCCGCGATCGCATGTGGCGGGGAACGGTTCTGGTTGATCCGGACGTTGACTACAGGTGCAACCTTCGAGATGACAGGACACCTGACCGCCATGTCACACCGCTACCATAATGGTCTCAAAACCGTCGCCCTGTTGGGCGTGCTGTCCGCGGTGATTCTCTTTGTCGGTT
>NZ_CAUVXL010000241.1:37466-46747 GCF_963555915.1 Protofrankia sp. Cas4 | reverse complement strand
TCTCAAAACCGTCGCCCTGTTGGGCGTGCTGTCTGCGGTGATTCTCTTTGTCGGTTCCCTGTTCGGGAGCCGTGGTTTGGCAATCGCGTTCATTGTCGCCCTGGGTATGAACGGGTTCTCGTACTTCTTCTCGGACAAGCTGGCTCTGCGCGCGATGCGGGCGTATCCGGTGAGCCAGGTTGAACAGCCACGCATGTACGCAATCGTTCAGGAACTCGCGACCCGGGCGAGGATGCCGATGCCGCGGCTCTACGTCAGCCCGACCGGGGCACCGAACGCGTTCGCCACCGGTCGCAACCCCCGCAACGCAGCCGTCTGCTGTACGTCGGGAATTCTGGAAATCATGGATGATCGTGAGCTGCGCGGCGTCCTGGGCCACGAGCTCAGCCACGTCTACAACCGGGACATCCTTATCGCGTCCGTCGCCGGTGCACTCGCGAGCGTCATCGTCTACCTTGCGCAGTTCGCGGCGATTTTCGGCATTGGTCGGGGTGAGGACGACGACGGTCCGGGCATCCTGGAGATAATGATCCTCGTCCTGCTGGGACCGATCGCCGCGACGATCATTCAGCTCGCCATCAGCAGGTCCAGGGAGTATCAGGCGGATTCCTCCGGCGCGACGTTGACCGGTGATCCGCTCGGCCTCGCGACAGCCCTGCGCAAGCTCGAGGCTGGCACCGCTGCCCGACCGCTCCCGCAGACTTCCCAGCTTGGACCTGTATCGTCGCTCATGATCGCGAACCCGTTTCGGGGCGGTGGGGTTGTCCAGCTGTTCAGTACCCACCCACCCATGGACCGTCGGATCGAGCGGCTGGAGGAGATGGCTCGGTTGGACCCCTACCGTTGAATCTCCGGGGGAAAGTCGTACTCTGAAAAGGCTAGCAGACCTGAGCGTGTAAGATCATCAATCTGGCCGGCACCTGGCGGCCGGTCGAAGGAGCGGGCGTCATCTGGCGAAGCGATCGTGGCTTTCGTATCGCCGAAGACGCCGGGCAACCCGTAATCCCTGACCCGCGGCGAGGCAAACCCCCCAGGCCTCGCCGTGCAGCGCCCCGCCCGAAACCCCCCATCGGGCGGGGCGCACCTTCCTCTGCATGATCTACGCCCGTTGGCCCTGCTGACCTGTGTGTGGCCGCCGGGCGTGCGAGAAGGGCGATGATCGCACGCCCTTTGGCCGGCTAGCGGTAGTTGACGAACTGGAGCGGTAGTCCGAAATCAGCTTCTTTGAGAATCTGGATGATGTGCTGGAGGTCGTCCCGCTTCTTGCCGGTGACCCGGAGTTGATCTCCTTGAATCTGGGCCTGCACACCTTTCGGGCCGTCGGTCCGGATCTTTTTCGAGATCGCTTTGGCCTTGTCGTCGGCGATGCCCTGTTGCACGGTCACCACCAGCCTGTACTCCTTGCCGGACTGAGTGGGCTCCTCGTGCTGTAGCGCTTTGAGCGAGATGCCACGCTTGACCCACTTCTCCTGAAGGACATCCAGTACGGCCTTCACCCGTTCTTCGGTGCTCGCGGTGAGCAGGATGGACTCTCCGGACCACGCTGCTGACGCGCCGGTGTCGCGGAAGTCGAAGCGGGTCCCCACCTCCTTGGCGGTCTGGTTGACGGCGTTGTCGATCTCCTGGCGGTCGACTTTGCTCACGATGTCGAACGACGGGTCCGCCACGGTGAAGTGCCTCCTTCTCGTCGCCGTTACCTGCGCGTAGGCATAGGATCTTCGCATCCTCGCCCAGCGCCTCGGGTGAGGGTAGGGCCCGATCCCTGATCCCGAGTCTGCCCGCGCCCGCGTAACCCGGCACACCCCCGTTCGTGCCTCGCCGCCCACGTCGGTAGCACCGGTTGTCGGCCACGACGGTCCATCCCGTATGCTGTACACCAACGGCAGGTTGCCCGAGTGGCCAAAGGGAGCGGTCTGTAAAACCGCCGGCTCAGCCTACGTTGGTTCGAACCCAACACCTGCCACCACCTCCCGGGTATCCCGGATCACACTGCCGCACAGGCCCTGAGCGATGCTCGGGGCCTGTCTGCGTCCGTCCGACGCTCGCCGGCCCATGTACCCACCACGTGGGCTACGGTCGCGCCCGCCTCGGCAGCGGACGCTGTAGGTGGTAATGGTCGCTGCGGTGACCGTTTCTACCTACGCTCCGGCCTCGGTAGCGGAGGCGGTAGGTGGTTTCGGTCGCTGTTGTGACCGAGACCACCTACCCGATCTATAGAGTCCGCAGACATGACTGACACCGGCACGCTTGCCGCCCGCGTCCGGGCCGTGTCGCATCTGACCGGTCTGTTTCTGCTGCGTTCCGGGCGGACGAGCGGCGAGTACTTCGACAAGTATCTGTTCGAGGCTGACCCGGCGCTGCTCGCCGGGATCGTCGACGCGATGCGTCCGTTGCTGCCCGCGGACACGGACGTGCTGGCCGGTCTTGAGCTCGGTGGTATCCCTCTGGTCACCCTGCTGTCCCAGCGGACGGGAATGCCGGCTCGGTTCGTCCGCAAGAAGGCCAAAGAGTACGGCACCTGTCGGACCGCCGAGGGCGGGACAGTCGAGGGCCTGCGGGTCGTGCTCGTCGAGGACGTCGTGACCAGCGGCGGTGCCATCCTGGACGCGGCCCGGGTCCTGCGGGAGCAGGGCGCGATCGTGGAACATGCCCTGTGCGTGATCGACCGTCAGGAGGGCGGGCGGGACAACCTCGCTGGAATCGGACTCGACCTTCGGCCGGTGCTCACCCGCGCTGATCTGGACGCCGTCGCCTGAGGTTCCCGCCGGCTGAAGGCGCCCACTACCGGCGCCCGCTACCAGCGGCCGGAACCGCCGCGTGACATCTTTGGACGCGTGATCTCGGTGGTCATGGCAAATCGTGCAGCGACCTGATGGATCCGCTGTGATCACGCGTCCGTCGACCGACCCGATGGATCAGATTCGAGGTGATACGTCCGGGCCGGACCGGGAGGTTCCAGTCGGGCCGGGCCGGGATGATCCGGTGTATTCCGGCCGATCCGCCCGCGTCTGAGCCCGGTCGCTATCGGGGTATGGGTCGTAGGAGTCGCGCGGCGGTGCGTCGTACCTGGTCAGTTCGTAGATCGCGAGCACGTCGAGCCCGATGAGGACGAGCGACCAGCCTGGGAAGATCGCGAGGAAGGCGAGCTGGGCGATCGCGTTGATTCCGCACATGGCGATGCCCAGCCAGCGTGCCCATTGTTTGCCTGTGATGACCGCGGCAGCGGTGCCGATCTGGACGATGCCCATGCACAGCAGCAGCCAGCCCCAGAAGTCCAGATCCTGGTAGATGACGGTGTTGTTGGCCGTGATGAGGACGGCGTACTTCCTGAGTGCGGCGATTCCATAGATGATGTTGTGGAAGCCGGCGATGAAGATGATGACTGCGGCAAATACCAGCCATCCACGATCAGTGTGCGCAGAGCGTGCCCGTTCCATGCGAATCCTCCCCGGAGCCTGACGGGACGGTGAGCCCTCCTTGGCATGCCCTCGTGCTGCCCAGGACATGCCCCGTTGCCCGACATCCCCGTCCGGGACCAGGTGTACGACGGCTCCGGCAGGTCTGCAACGGCGGTGTGGTTCCGCCTGTGGTTCCGCCTGTGGTTCCGCCTGGCGGGTGCGGATCCCGCCCTCGGCGGGTGATGTGCGCCGCCCCAGACGGTCGCCCTGTGTGCCAGATCCCCTGTTCAGGGGCGGATCGTGCTGACCGAGTTGGTGGCCTCGTCCCAGCGCAGCCAGCCGTACTGGAAGGCGCTCTCGCGTCCGCCGTCCACCGAGTACTCATCACTGATCGGCAGGCCCAGGTCGGAGCCGGCAGCGCCGAACGCCAGGTAGCTGCGCAGGATCGACCCGTGCACCTCGTGCGCGCCGGTGGAGCGGCTCCAGTAGATCCGACCGCCCTGGAAGACCGACTGGCGGCTGCCAGCAGCCTCCGCGTCAACCTCATCGCTGGTTGGCCGGCCCAGGAGGCTGTTGCTGCCGCCCAAGGCGAGGTACCGGACGCTGATTCCACCGTGTACCTCGTGGACGTCGGTGGCAACAGACCAGAAGAGCAGTCCCTTCTGGAACTGCCTCCACCGCCCGCCGCCGCCGGCGGGTCCTTCGTTCCGGATGGGCACCGCGAGCAGCGAACGTACTCGAGCCTCCGCGTTGTAGCGCTTGTCGATCTCGCTGGCCCGTCCGTCAGCACTGAGCGTCAATGATCCGGCGCTGCAGCAGAAGACGTTCATGTCGATGTTTCCGGCGATACCGGGGACGCTCGCGGACGACGTGTACTGCCATATCGACCATTTTTGCCAGCCACCGGGCAGGGGTCCGGGGGACGAGGCGGCGTTGTAGATGGCGAACCACAACGGGTAGCGGGAAAACAATGTCGTGTTCTTCATGACATCGGTCCAGAACGACCGATAGGTGTACAGGATCGGAGCCCGCCCGGTTTTGGTCTCGATCTCCTCCAGGAAGGCCTGAGCCCATGCGGCGAGCTGGTCGGCAGATAACCCGCCCCGCGCCTCGAGATCGAGGACGGGCGCCAGTTGGCCCGCGGAGCGGGTCGGTCCGGTGATGGCAAGGAAGCGGTCCGCTTGGTCGACCGCCGTCGCGATCGGCAGCATGGGCCGCGCGTAGTGGTATACGCCGACGGCGAGGCCAGCCTGTCGCGCGTGGTCACGATCAGTGGCGAAGTAGGGGTTGGCGTAACTGTTACCCTCCGTCGCCTTGATGACGACGAAATCGATGCCCGCCGAGCGGACCGCGTTCCAGCCGATCTCCGTGCTGCCGGGGTGCTGCCATGACGAGATGTCCACGCCCCGCGGCCAGCCGGCCGGGATGGCCAGCGCCGAGCGGGTTCGGGTTGGCGTCCCCTCGCCGGGTGGCGCGACGGTCGTGCCTTCGCCCAGGGGCACGTCGTCGGGCGAGACGTAGTCCCGGCGGAGGTCTACCGCGGTGACGTGTGCTGCGGTGACGTGTGCCGCGGTGACGTAGGCGGCGGTCAGATCGCCTGAGACGCCGGCGCTCGCGGCCGTGATGAGCGTCACCACGGCAGTGGCAGTGATCGTCTGTGCGACCGTCCGCGTGGGACGCCGTTGCCGGGGCGTCGGCGATCGGCCCGGATCATCGTGGTGGCGGGTGGTGGGAGGTGTCATCTGCATGGGGCTCCCTGGCAGGTGGGGTGGACTGGCCGATGGGTGATCCCGGATGACAGCCTCGCTCGACCGCTGACTACGCTAAGCGCTTGACTCATTACTTACAGATATATTCACAGGTGCCGGATGGACTTTGTCGCTACTCACGGTTTTCAATCGGCCCGATTGGGCGAAACGTCGTAGCATTAGGTAGCACGTTGGCTTGGGATCTTGGCAGCTCTCGCTAAAGATCCACTTGTTGCGGATCGCCGGTGCCGATCGCCTGTCCCACGGGCGGAGATTCGCCGCGACCGGGGATCCGAGCTCGTCGGCGGGGTGCCGTCCCAAGCGCCGTCCTGTCGTGTAGCCTTAAGCGCGCGCACATGCCCCTTTAGCTCAGTCGGCAGAGCGTCTCCATGGTAAGGAGAAGGTCTACGGTTCGATTCCGTAAAGGGGCTCTGTGGTAGCGGTCGGTAGTCGGGCAGCCGGCATCCGGCCGCTGCTCCGTCGGTGGGATTGATTGCTGACGGAGCTGATCCACCAAGGCGGTGTAGCTCAGCCAGGCAGAGCAAGCGGCTCATAATCGCTGTGTCGCCGGTTCAAATCCGGCCACCGCTACCGGTCGGGTCACGACCCGCCGAGGACGACGCGCGGTCGTCCCGCATGTCCAAAAGCTTTGGTTCGTTCTTGTCCGACCTGCAGGAAGAGGCACAGCACCGTGGCCGCCACCGATGTCCGTCCGAAGATCACCATGGCGTGTCAGGTGTGCAAGCACCGCAACTACATCACACGCAAGAACCGCCGCAACGACCCCGATCGCCTGGAGTTGCGCAAGTTCTGCCCGAACTGCCGGGCGCACACCGAGCATCGCGAGACCCGCTGACCCCTTGGCGGTCGCATTCGGTGCATGCGTCCTGTTCGGCCTGTCTGCCTGTCGGAGTAGTCCCGCGGGCCCAGGGCGCTTTGCTGCGCAACCCGCCACCACGGTGAGATCGGAGCATGCAATGCCGCTCAACCGGGATTTTGTCGGGCGCAGGTTTGTCGCTGACACATCGTTCCTGGTCGGACGCGAGCATATCCGGCAGTTCGCCCTGGCGATCGGCGAGGACAGTCCGCTCTGTTATGATCTTGATGCCGCCAAGTCCGCCGGCTACGTTGATCTTGTCGCGCCACCCACCTTTCTGACAGCGCTCAGTATGTGGCGGCCAGTCATTCCCACTCATGATCCCACGCTCGGCCTTGACTACTCACTGGTAGTGCATGGTGAGCAGCAGTATTCACTGCGCCGACCGGTCGTCGCCGGCGACGAGATTATGGTGTCGGGCACGATCACCGACATCCGAAACGCCGGCCGCAACGAATTGTTGATCAGTGACTACGAGTTCGTGACGACCGCTGGTGAGGTGGTGGCAGCGGCGCGGGCGTCGCTGGTCTCCCGCGGAACCGCCATGGCCGAGAAGGGCTGAGAGGCCACGATGGCGGCGACCGTTGCCTATGACGATGTCGAGGTCGGTACCCTCATTCCGGAACGCGAGTTCCGGATCCGCCGTGAAGATCTTGTGCGTTACTGTGGAGCGTCAGGCGACTTCAACGTGATCCACTGGAATGAACGGGCCGCTACCGAGGCCGGTCTGCCCGGAGTCATCGCACATGGGATGTACACCATGGCCAGCGCGGCACGGCTTGTCACCGACTGGGCCGGCGACCCCGGGGCGATCGTCGACTACGGCGTCCGCTTCTCGTCGTTCGTGCCGGTGCCGGACGACGATGCCGGTGCCGCGGTCGTGGTCAGCGGCGTGGTTGCCAAGAAGCTGGACGACAACCAGGTAGTGGTGAAAATCACGGTCCGGTGCGATGGAACCAAGGTGCTGTTGGGGTCGCGCGCTACCGTCCAGCTTTCCTGATCGATCCCCGGGACAATCCGCAGCCGATCCTTACGACCCATGACGGTACGACCCATGACGGTGTGTCGGGGAGTCCGGCGCGGCTCCTGGACACACCGTCAGTCGTGGGGGCTGTGGGGGCTGTGGCCTCCGGGCGCGCGATCTGACGATCATCGCGCGCCCTTTGGCCCTCTGGGCGACTTCTGGTCAGTCCGCCTCGGCCAGTAGATCGGACATGCGCCGCACACCGGTGGTCAGGTCGTCGTCGCCGAGCGCGTAGGACAACCGGGCGTAGCCGGGTGTCCCGAACGCCTCACCTGGCACGATCGCGACGCCGGCCTCCTCGAGGATGAGCGTGGTCAGGGCCGCCGAGGTTGTCGGGGTGCGTCCTCGCAGCGTGCGACCAATAACACCGAGCAACGACGGGTAGCAGTAGAAGGCACCTTCCGGCATCGGACACACCACGCCGGGGGTGTCGGAGAGCATGCGGTGCATGGTCTGGCGACGTCGGTCGAAGGCGAGGCGCATCTGGGCCACCGCGTCCAGCGGGCCGGCCACGGCTGCCAGCGCCGCCGCCTGTGCCACATTGGAGACGTTGGACGCGGCATGGGACTGCAGGTTGATGGCTGCCTTGACGGCATCCGCCGGTCCGATCAGCCAGCCGACCCGCCACCCCGTCATCGCATAGGTCTTGGCGACGCCGTTGACGACGATGCAGCGGTCGGCGATCTCGGGGACCTCTACCGGCAGTGAGGCGAAGCGGGCGTCGCCGTACACCAGGTGCTCGTAGATCTCGTCGGCGATCACCCACAGCCCGGCATCGGCGGCCCAACGCCCGATCGCCCGGACTTCCTCGGGTGTGTGTACGGCGCCGGTCGGGTTGGACGGCGAGCAGAAGACCAGCACCTTCGTGCGGGGGGTGCGAGCCGCCTCCAGCTGCTCCACCGTGACCCGGTAGCCCTGGTCGGGAGTGGTCACGACGTCCACCGCCGTGCCGCCGGCAAGCCGGATGGACTCCGGGTAGGTCGTCCAGTACGGAGCGGGCAGCAGCACCTCGTCGCCGGGGTCGAGGAGGGTCGCGAACGCCATGTAGACGGCCTGCTTGCCGCCGTTGGTGATGAGTACCTGGCTGGCGGGGACGTCGAGGCCGGAGTCGCGGCGGGTCTTGTCCGCCACCGCCTCCCTGAGCTCCGGTAGGCCGGCAGCCGGTGTGTAGCGGTGCATCTTCGGATCGCCGCATGCCTTCTCGGCAGCGGCGACGACATGGTCGGGAGTGGGGAAATCCGGTTCGCCGGCACCAAAGCCGATCACGTCCCGGCCGGCCGCGCGCAGCGCCTTCGCGGTCGAATCCACGGCAAGTGTCGCCGAAGGGGCGATGCCTCCGACGCGGTGAGAGATCCGGGTCATGACCGTCATGCTGCCACGCATACCGGGTTGCCCGCTCGATCATTGGGACGCTCCGTCCGGATCATGCCGGGGTGCCCGGTGTATCTGGACCAGGTGGCTGTGTGGGCGGTGACCGTTGGCCCTGCCGGTCGCGCGATGTCGCGCTATAATCGCGCGACCCCGGGCGGGTGAGAGTGGTCGGCGGTCAGCTGGGCAGTCGGTCCGGCCAGCCGATGTCCGGACAGCGACTGGCCGGCCAGCCGCTGTCCAGCCGGCCTCTTTCCGGCTAGCCTGAGGGGGCGGAGACGGTGAACCCGATCGCAGGCTCGCGGCTGTGGGCCGCGTAAGGGGCCGCGTAGGGAGTATGGTGGACGCGCTTGGGCTGTCATCCCCGTATGTAGCATCGCGGATGATCTTCAGGGTCACGTGATCTCCAAGGTCACGGTCGGGCCTGGGTTCGTTTCGACCGGCGATGCTGCCGCGGCGACGGTCGTGGTGTAAAGGGGCGTGGCTCAATTGGTAGAGCACCGGTCTCCAAAACCGGCGGTTGCAGGTTCGAGTCCTGTCGCCCCTGCGGTATCCGACGACCAGGTAGGTGGAGTGAGTGGCGACCGACACACGTGACGCGGCACCGCGGGCCGGCCAAGCGACCCGGCCGGCAGCCCGGCGCCGTACTTCGCCGCTGCGCTTCTACCGAGAGATCGTCGCCGAGCTTCGGAAGGTCATCTACCCGGGTCGAAGTGAACTGATCACCTATGTGGTGGTGGTGCTCATGTTCTGTTCGATCATGGTGGCATTCGTCGCCTCGCTGGACTTCGGTCTTACCAAGGCGGTGTTGGCGATCTTCGGTTGATATGAACCGCGGTCCGCGGACCCATGTCACCGCAACGCCC
>NZ_CAUVXL010000241.1:0-37042 GCF_963555915.1 Protofrankia sp. Cas4 | reverse complement strand
GCACAGCTCACAGAGCACGGTCAAGAGAGAAGGAACGTCCGCGTGTCCCAGGTTCCCGAGCACGTCTCCTCCGAACAGGGGGAGGCTCTCGACGGTCTCAACCCGCTGGCGGCACTGGCGCACGACGAGGTGGCAAGCACGGAAGCCGGCGCCCTGCCGCAGGACGGCGAGGGCGGCGACGGCTCCACTGGCACCGACACCGACCCCGGCTATCTCGCCACGGCCGCCCCGGATGTCGACCAGCCCGCCTTCGACGAGGACGACGAGGACGATGATGACGACGTCCGGCGGGCGCTGGCGGACGCGCCCGGAGACTGGTACGTCATTCATTCATATGCCGGCTATGAGAACAAGGTGAAGACGAACCTCGAGACTCGGATCTCCAGCCTCAACATGGAGGAGTACATCTTCCAGATCGAGGTGCCGACCGAGGAGGTCCCGGTCATCAAGAACGGCAAACGGCAGCTGGTTCAGCAGAAGAAGTATCCGGGCTACATCTATGTCCGTATGGACCTCACCGACCAGTCGTGGTCGGCCGTTCGGAACACTCCCGGGGTGACCGGCTTCGTCGGCCTGACCAACAAGCCGTCGCCGTTGCGGACGGAGGAGGTTGTTTCGATTCTCGCGCCTCCGGCACCGCCCGAGAAGAAGGCCGAGACGGTCCGGGTGCAGGAGTTCGAGGTCGGGGAGTCGGTGACCGTCATGGACGGCCCGTTCGCGACCCTGCCCGCGACCATCAGTGAGATCAACCTCGATGCACAGCGGCTCAAGGTGCTGGTGTCCATCTTCGGCCGCGAAACCCCGGTCGAGCTCCAGTTCAACCAGGTTGCGAAGATCTGATCTGCCCGATGGCCGATGGTGGAGCGATCATGTGCGTGCTCGCGCCGCCGGAGGTTCCAACCAGCCCGGCGATGCGTTAGCCGGCTGACGGCGGCGCGGTCACCGCACTTTTTGCGCCGACGGAGACCCCAGGAAACCCAGAGAGAAACGACACCATGCCTCCCAAGAAGAAGATCTCGGCCGTCATCAAACTCCAGATCAACGCCGGTGTGGCGACACCCGCACCTCCGGTGGGCCCGGCGCTCGGCCAGCACGGCGTCAACATCATGGAGTTCTGCAAGCAGTACAACGCGGCCACCGAGTCACAGCGTGGGAATGTCGTCCCGGTCGAGATCACCGTGTACGACGACCGTTCCTTCACCTTTGTCACCAAGACCCCGCCGGCGGCACGGCTCATCCTCAAGGCCGCCGGAATCGAGAAGGGCAGCGGTGTTCCGCACCGCACCAAGGTGGCGAACCTCACCGCGGAGCAGATCCGCCAGATCGCCCAGACCAAGCTGCCCGACCTCAATGCGACCACCCTGGACGCCGCCGAGAAGATCATTGCCGGGACCGCGCGGTCCATGGGCATAACCGTCAGCGGCTGACCGCCAAGGCCGGAACGACTGTGGGAGGGCGCCCGTCCGGGCTGCCCGCCATGACCACAAGGAGACACACATGAAGCGCAGCAAGGCATACCGGGCCGCCTTCGAGAAGATCGAAGCGGACCGCCTGTACACGCCGCTGGAGGCCGTTGCGCTGGCCCGGGAGACGTCCACCACCAAGTACGCCGCGACGGTCGAGGTCGCGCTGCGCCTGGGTGTCGATCCGCGCAAGGCCGACCAGATGGTCCGCGGCACCGTGAACCTGCCGCACGGAACCGGCAAGTCCCCGCGGGTTGCGGTTTTCGCCGTCGGCGAGAAGGCTGACGAGGCCGCCGCGGCGGGTGCGGATATCGTCGGCAGCGACGATCTCGTGCAGCGGATCCAGGAAGGATTCCTGGACTTCGACGCGACGGTCGCGACGCCCGACCAGATGGCGAAGGTCGGCCGTATCGCCCGGATCCTGGGGCCACGCGGACTCATGCCGAACCCCAAGACCGGAACCGTCACCCTTGACATCGCCAAGGCCGTCCGCGACATCAAGGGCGGAAAGATCAACTTTCGGGTGGACAAGCAGGGCAACCTGCATATCGTGATCGGAAAGACCGCTTTCACCGATGAGCAGTTGATCGAGAACTACGGTGTCGCGTTGGACGAGATCGTCCGGGTGAAGCCGTCGGCGTCCAAGGGTCGCTATCTGAGGAAGATCACGTTGACGACGACGATGGGTCCGGGAATCCCGGTCGATCCCAGCCGTACCCGTAACCTTCTCGAGGATGCCACGGTCTGATCTTTCCGGCGGGTCGCGATCCGGGGCTCCGGGTGTTCGGGGCTCCGGACACCCGGACCTTCGTGGTAGCCGCTTGGCGGCCCGTCGGTCCGTGTCTGGTCGTTGCGTGTACTATCTGACAAGAACCAAACCGAAGACCGCTGGTCGTCGTCCCGTTCCGGGGCGACCGAAGGTCCGGCATGACCGGGCGGCCCGCGCAGGTGAGGGAGCGTTGCCCCGGGGCTGGCGGCTAGCCGCGTACTCCCCGGTACTTCAGCCCCGTGCGCCTGCGCCGGGGCGTTTGTCGTTATCCGGCATCTTTCGGGTGACTGGCCAGACCCCATGAAGGAGCCCGATGGCGAAGCCGGAAAAGGTCGCCGCGGTAACAGAGATCGTAGACTCGTTCCGGGGCGCGTCCGCGGCGGTACTCACCGAGTACCGCGGGTTGACGGTGAGCCAGCTCACCGAGCTACGCCGTTCGCTGGGCGAGGGCACCGAGTACGCCGTGGTGAAGAACACCCTGACCAGGATTGCCGCCGCGCAGGCGGGCGTCACGGGTCTGGACGAACTCCTGGTCGGCCCGACAGCGGTCGCGTTCGTCACCGGCGACCCGGTCGAGGCGGCCAAGAGCCTGCGTGACTTCGCCCGCGCCAATCCCGCCCTGATCGTCAAGGGTGGGGTCGTCGAGGGCCGGTCGATGTCGGCAGACGACATCCGCAAGCTCGCCGATCTCGAGTCCCGCGAGGTGCTGCTCGCCAAGCTCGCCGGTGCGCTGAACGGGTCGCTGGCCCAGGCGGTCCGCCTGTTCGCGGCGCCGCTGTCCCAGGCGGCTCGCCTGGCCGAGGCATTGCGTGCCAAGCGGGAGGCCGAGCTGCCCGCGTCCGAAGCCCCCCTGCCGCAGGCGTCGGCCACAGACGGACCGGCCACAGACGGACCGGCCACAGACGGACCGGCCGCGGCGGCGCCGAGCGCCGAATAGAGCTGTCCGTCCAGCCCTACACCAGATACTCCAAACCAGTTCCCGGTACCCGCCACGGGCGGCGTGCCATCACAACCGGAAGGACCGCCACGATGGCGAAGCTGTCGACCGTCGAGCTGCTGGACGCGTTCAAGGAAATGACGCTGCTGGAGCTGTCGGAGTTTGTGAAGCAGTTCGAGGACACCTTCGGGGTGACCGCGGCAGCCCCGGTCGCGATCGCCGTTGCCGGCGGTGCCGGTTCGGCCGCTGAGACGCCGGTCGTCGAGGAGCAGGACGAGTTCGACGTCATCCTCACCGCTGTGGGCGACAAGAAGATCCAGGTCATCAAGGAGGTCCGCGCGCTGACCAGTCTGGGCCTGAAGGAGGCCAAGGACCTCGTCGACGGCGCACCGAAGCCGGTCCTGGAGAAGGCCACCAAGGAAGCCGCGGAGAAGGCCAAGGCCGCGCTTGAGGGTGCCGGGGCGACGGTCACCGTCAAGTAGCGACGGGGTCACCGTCAAGTAGGCACTGATCGGTCGGGCCGCCGCTCGTCAACGGACAAGGCGGGCAACGGCGGTCCGACCGGTTGCCGGGGCCCCTCCGGCAGGCCGCTGGTAAGGCCGGCCCTCGGGAGTCTGTCGTCGGCCGAGTGCGCGGTGCCACGCCAGTTCCGTGGCTGTTACGGTGAGCTGCTGCGGTGCCATGTTGTTAGGGTGCGGCATGCGGTCTTCCGGTTGGGGTTGACGACCTCACCCGGGACGGAGTTCCATCATCGGGAAGCGGTGAGACATACCTGTCGAGCAGCCTTGCCAGCAGTGCGGCCATCGGCTACACTGCTCGTTTGGGCTGCCCTTTCGTCGTGCGCTTGCGTTTCCTTCGGGTACGCGACGATCCGGCCCCGCGCGCAACCGCGTCCCGTGGCGCGGCCGTCCAGACGTAAGGACCGAGGTAATCCGAGCGAGACCGTTGACCGCAACCTGCCACCGAACCGCCGCCGCGTCGCCAGCCTGGGATGACCCTCCCACACAGGTGTCCTCCTTCGGAAGATGTCGTGACGGACTACTCGTCGACGCCCGTGTCGCGTCTGCCCGCACCGTGTCGCGTCTGCCCGCACCGTGGGGCAGCAGCGCGTTCCGTTGGACTACCCCCGCCGACACTCCGCACAACCGTAGCGAGACACTGATCACCCGACCACCCTTCGCCGGATTGTTCGAGGAGGCCGAGGGCAACGTGAGAAGAATCATGATCGCGTTGTCGGCGGCCCAAGGACGCATGAGCACCGCCAGCCCGACGATCAGGCCACCGGAAGGACCACCTTGGCCGCCTCGCCTAACTCCTCCCGCATCTCGTTCGCAAAGATCATCGAACCTCTCGAGGTCCCCGATCTTCTCGCCCTGCAGACCCAGTCCTTTGACTGGCTGATCGGCAATGAGGCGTGGGCGGAACGGGTCCAGGAAGCCATCGACGCCGGTCGTGACGACGTACCCGTCACGTCGGGTCTCGAAGAGGTCTTCGAGGAGATTTCTCCTATCGAAGACTTCTCGGGTTCGATGTCACTGTCGTTCCGCGACCACCGTTTCGAACCGCCGAAGTACTCCGTCGAGGAGTGCAAGGACAAGGATATGACGTACTCGGCCCCGATGTTCGTGACGGCCGAGTTCACCAACAACAACACCGGTGAGATCAAGAGCCAGACGGTGTTCATGGGCGACTTTCCGCTCATGACTCCGAAGGGCACCTTTGTCATCAACGGGACCGAGCGGGTTGTCGTCAGCCAGCTCGTGCGTTCGCCCGGTGTGTACTTCGAGAAGACCATCGACAAGGTGTCGGACAAGGACCTGTTCTCTTGCAAGGTCATCCCGTCCCGGGGCGCCTGGCTGGAGTTCGAGGTCGACAAGCGGGACACCGTCGGTGTGCGTATCGACCGCAAGCGCCGCCAGTCGGTGACCGTGCTGCTCAAGGCACTCGGTTGGGACGAGGCGCGCATCCTCGAGCGCTTCGGTGATTTTCCGTCGATGCGAGTGACGCTGGAAAAGGACCACACATCCAGCCAGGACGACGCGCTGCTCGACATTTACCGCAAGCTCCGGCCGGGTGAGCCGCCGACACGCGAGTCGGCCCAGACGCTGCTGGAGAACCTCTTCTTCAACCCGAAGCGTTACGACCTGGCGAAGGTCGGCCGCTACAAGGTGAACAAGAAGCTCGGCGTCGACGTCCCGCACGACGTGGGCGTGCTCACCGAGGATGACGTCGTCCGCACGATCGAATATGTCGTGCAGCTGCATGCGGGCAAGGACAAGTCATATGACGTGGATGACATCGACCACTTCGGTAACCGTCGGTTGCGTACGGTCGGCGAGCTGATCCAGAATCAGGTGCGGCTCGGTCTCGCCCGGATGGAGCGGGTCGTCCGGGAACGGATGACCACCCAGGACGTCGAGGCGATCACTCCCCAGACGCTCATCAACATCCGGCCGGTCGTCGCCTCCATCAAGGAGTTCTTCGGCACCAGCCAGTTGTCCCAGTTCATGGACCAGACCAACCCGTTGGCGGGCCTTACCCACAAGCGGCGCCTGTCCGCGCTAGGCCCCGGTGGTCTGTCCCGGGAACGGGCCGGCTTCGAGGTCCGCGACGTCCACCCCAGCCACTATGGCCGGATGTGCCCGATCGAGACGCCGGAAGGCCCGAACATCGGTCTGATCGGTTCGCTGTCGACGTTCGCGCGGGTCAACCCGTTCGGCTTCGTCGAGACGCCCTATCGCAAGGTCGTGGCCGGTCGGGTTACAGACAAGATCGACTACCTCACCGCGGACGAGGAGGACAGGCACGTCATCGCGCAGGCGAACGCGCCGCTGACCGGCGACGGTTCGTTCGCCGAGCACCGCGTCCTGGTGCGCCGCAAGGGCGGCGAGGTTGAGTTCATCCCGCCGGACGAGGTCGACTACATGGACGTCTCGCCGCGCCAGATGGTGTCGGTGGCCACAGCCATGATCCCGTTCCTTGAGCACGACGACGCCAACCGCGCCCTGATGGGCTCGAACATGCAGCGCCAGTCCGTCCCGCTGCTGCGCAGCGAGGCGCCGCTGGTCGGTACCGGCATGGAGGCCCGCGCGGCCAAGGATGCCGGCGACGTGGTCGTCTGCACACAGTCCGGCGTTGTGGAGGATCTGTCCGCCGACTACATCACCGTGATGCACGACGACGGTACCCGGCGTACCTATCGGATGGCGAAGTTCCGCCGGTCCAACCAGGGGACGTGCATCAACCAGAAGCCGATCGTCGACGAGGGCGACCGCGTCCTGGCCGGTCAGGTCATCGCGGACGGCCCGTGCACCGACAACGGCGAGATGGCGCTGGGCAAGAACCTCCTGGTGGCGTTCATGCCCTGGGAGGGGCACAACTACGAGGACGCGATCATCCTCTCCCAGCGGCTCGTCCAGGACGACGTGCTGTCCTCGATCCACATCGAGGAGCACGAGGTCGACGCCCGTGACACCAAGCTCGGCCCCGAGGAGATCACCCGGGACATCCCGAACGTCGCCGAGGAGGTCCTGGCCGACCTCGATGAGCGCGGGATCATCCGGATCGGCGCTGAGGTCTCGCCCGGTGACGTGCTGGTCGGGAAGGTCACGCCGAAGGGCGAGACCGAGCTGACCCCGGAGGAGCGGCTGCTACGCGCGATCTTCGGTGAGAAGGCCCGGGAGGTCCGCGACACCTCGCTGAAGGTGCCGCACGGCGAGTCCGGCAAGGTCATCGGGGTCCGGGTCTTCGCTCGCGAGGACGGCGACGAGTTGCCGCCCGGGGTGAACGAGCTCGTCCGGGTGTACGTCGCCCAGAAGCGCAAGATCACCGATGGTGACAAGCTGGCCGGCCGGCACGGAAACAAGGGCGTCATCGCGAAGATCCTTCCTGCCGAGGACATGCCGTTCCTCTCGGACGGCACTCCGGTGGACGTCGTGCTCAACCCGCACGGTGTGCCACGCCGTATGAACATCGGCCAGATCCTGGAGACCCATCTCGGTTGGGTGGCCAAGACCGGCTGGCAGGTTGACGACGGCGTCGAGGACTGGAAAGAGCGCCTGCGTGGTATCGGCGCGCATCAGGCCCCGCCCGACACCAACGTGGCGACGCCGGTGTTCGACGGCGCTCGGGAAGAGGAGATCACCGGTCTGCTCGCCTCGACGCTGGCCAACCGTGACGGTGACCGGCTGATCGGCTCCAGCGGCAAGGCGCGGCTCTTCGACGGCCGGACGGGCGAGCCGTATCCGTACCCGGTGGCGGTCGGCTACATCTACATCCTCAAGTTGCTGCACCTGGTCGACGACAAGATCCACGCACGGTCGACCGGCCCGTACTCCATGATCACACAACAGCCGCTGGGTGGTAAGGCGCAGTTCGGTGGACAGCGCTTCGGTGAGATGGAGGTGTGGGCGCTGGAAGCGTACGGCGCCGCCTACGCCCTCCAGGAGCTGCTGACCATCAAGTCCGACGACGTCCTGGGCCGTGTCAAGGTCTACGAGGCCATCGTCAAGGGTGAGAACATTCCCGAACCCGGCATTCCGGAGTCCTTCAAGGTCCTCATCAAGGAAATGCAGTCACTGTGTCTGAACGTGGAGGTTCTCTCCAGTGACGGTCTCTCCATTGAAATGCGCGACACCGATGAGGATGTCTTCCGTGCCGCGGAAGAGCTCGGTATCGATCTGTCCCGGCGTGAGCCGAGCAGCGTTGAGGAGGTCTGACGACTAGTCGGCCGAGGGGCGCGCAAGCATGGCTCCACCTGCGCGCCCGCAGGCCCCCAAGGGAACCTGATGACCGCCGGCCGTGAGGATCGACGGTGCTACCAGTGGTCGTGACTCGCAGTTGGTGATCAGAAACCCGCCGGGTCACGGCGTCCGGTAGCCCGGATGCACTGATCGTTTCCCGGCGTCCCGCCGACCTTGGAATAACTGACGGCAGAAGCCCCCCGTCGCCGCCATTACTCGCAATGCCCGCCGGCGATGGGGGGGCAGCCAGACGGCAGAGAGAGAAGACACGTGCTCGACGTCAACTTCTTCGACGAGCTGCGCATCGGCCTCGCCACGGCAGACGACATCCGCCAGTGGTCACACGGTGAGGTCAAGAAGCCGGAGACAATCAACTACCGCACCCTGAAGCCGGAAAAGGACGGACTCTTCTGCGAGAAGATCTTCGGTCCGACCCGGGACTGGGAGTGCTACTGCGGCAAGTACAAGCGCGTTCGCTTCAAGGGCATCATCTGTGAGCGCTGCGGTGTCGAGGTCACTCGGGCCAAGGTGCGTCGTGAGCGGATGGGTCACATCGAGCTGGCCGCGCCGGTAACCCACATCTGGTACTTCAAGGGTGTGCCGAGCCGGCTCGGCTACCTGCTCGACCTTGCGCCGAAGGACCTTGAAAAGGTCATCTACTTCGCCGCGTACATGATTACCAATGTGGACGTCGAGGCGCGCCACCGCGACCTGCCCACCCTCGAGGCGCGGATCTCGGTGGAGAAGCAGCATCTCGAGGACAAGAAGAACGCCGACGTCGAGACGCGGCAGAAGAAGCTTGAGGCGGACCTCGCGCAGCTGGAGGCCGAGGGCGCCAAGGGCGACGCCCGGCGCAAGGTCCGGGAGGCGGCTGAGCGCGAGATGCGCCAGATCCGCGACCGCGTCCAGCGCAAGATTGATGATCTTGGGCGGGTGTTCGACCGCTTCAAGGGCATGAAGGTCCAGGATCTCGAGCCGGACGAGCTGCTCTACCGCGAACTGCGGGACCGCTTCGGGCAGTACTTCGAAGGCGGCATGGGTGCCGAGGCACTGCAGCGCAGGCTCGTCGACTTCGACCTGGCCGCGGAGGCCGAATCACTGCGGGAGACGATCCGCAGTGGCAAGGGGCAGAAGAAGGCCCGGGCGCTGAAGCGTCTCAAGGTGGTCTCGGCGTTCCTGAACACCCGCAACTCCCCGAACGGGATGGTGCTCGACTGCGTTCCGGTCATTCCGCCGGACCTGCGCCCGATGGTGCAGCTCGACGGTGGTCGGTTCGCGACATCCGACCTCAACGACCTCTACCGTCGGGTGATCAACCGTAACAACCGACTCAAGAGGCTGCTCGACCTCGGCGCCCCTGAGATCATCGTCAACAACGAGAAGCGGATGCTGCAGGAGGCCGTCGACGCGCTGTTCGACAACGGCCGCCGTGGCCGGCCGGTCACCGGCCCGGGTAACCGCCCGCTCAAGTCGTTGTCGGACATGCTCAAGGGCAAGCAGGGGCGCTTCCGCCAGAACCTGCTCGGTAAGCGGGTCGACTACTCCGGCCGTTCTGTCATCGTCGTCGGGCCGCAGCTGAAGCTGCACCAGTGCGGTCTGCCCAAGCAGATGGCGCTCGAACTGTTCAAGCCGTTCGTGATGAAGCGGCTGGTCGATCTCAACCACGCGCAGAACATCAAGTCTGCCAAGCGGATGGTGGAGCGGGCCCGTCCGGTCGTCTGGGATGTGCTCGAAGAGGTCATCACCGAGCATCCGGTGCTACTCAACCGGGCACCGACCCTGCACCGGCTCGGTATCCAGGCGTTCGAGCCACAGCTGGTCGAAGGCAAGGCCATCCAGATTCACCCGCTGGTCTGCACCGCGTTCAACGCGGACTTCGACGGTGACCAGATGGCTGTGCACCTGCCGCTGTCCGCGGAGGCGCAGGCCGAGGCGCGCATCCTGATGCTGTCGAGCAACAACATCCTGTCGCCGGCATCCGGGCGTCCACTGGCCATGCCGAGCCTTGACATGGTCACCGGGGTGTTCCACCTCAGCCGGCTGGCCGAGGGCGCGATCGGCGAGGGTAGGGCGTTCTCCAGCGTGGCCGAGGCGCAGATGGCCTTTGACGCGCGGGAGATCGCACTGCAGGCGAAGATCAAGGTTCGGCTGCGCGACACCACCCCGCCGCTCGACTGGACTCCGCCGTCGGACTGGGTCAGCGGTGAACCGTTCACGCTGGAGACCACGTTCGGTCGCTGCCTGCTCAACGAGGCGCTTCCGGTGGGGTACCCGTTCCTCAACTACATGGTGAACAAGAAGGCCCAGGCCGTGATCGTCAACGACCTGGCCGAGCGCTACCCGAAGATCCAGGTGGCCGCCACGCTGGATGCGCTCAAGAGCGCCGGCTTCTACTGGGCCACCCGGTCCGGGGTGACCGTGGCGATCGAGGACGTCGTTGCGCCGCCGAACAAGAAGCAGATTCTCGACGAGTACGAGCAGCGCGCGGAGCGGGTGCAGAAGCAGTTCGACCGGGGCTTCCTGTCCGACGACGAGCGCCGTGGCGAACTCGTGCAGATCTGGAACGAGGCGACTGGCAAGGTCGCCGAGGCGATGGAGGCGAACTTCCCGCCGACCAACCCGGTCGCGGTGCTGGTCAACTCCGGGGCCGCCGGAAACATGATGCAGATCCGGCAGCTCGCCGGCATGCGTGGGCTGGTCGCCAACCCGAAGGGTGAGATCATCCCGCGCCCGATCAAGGCCAACTTCCGTGAGGGCCTGAGCGTGGTGGAGTACTTCATCTCCACGCACGGCGCCCGTAAGGGTCTGGCCGACACGGCGCTGCGAACCGCTGACTCAGGGTATCTGACACGGCGGCTGGTCGACGTCAGCCAGGATGTCATCGTCCGCGAGGACGACTGCGGCACCGAGCGCGGCATCGGCACTCGTATCGCCCGCAAGGGAGCGGACGGAGCGCTCGTCCGTGACCGTTACGCCGAGACCGCGGCCTACGCGCGGACGCTCGCATCCGATGCGGTGAACGCCGCGGGCGATGTTGTGGTGCCCGCCGGCACCGACCTCGGCGATGTGGTCATCGGGCAGATCATCGATGCCGGCATCGAATCGGTGAAGGTGCGCTCCGCGCTCACCTGCGCCGCTCGGATGGGTGTGTGCGCACAGTGCTACGGCCGGTCGCTGGCGACCGGAAAGCTCGTGGACGTCGGCGAGGCCGTGGGTATCGTGGCGGCCCAGTCGATCGGCGAGCCGGGCACCCAGCTGACCATGCGTACCTTCCACAGCGGTGGCGTCGCCACCGGTGACGACATCACTCAGGGTCTACCGCGTGTGGTCGAGCTCTTCGAGGCCCGTTCCCCCAAGGGCAAGGCTCCGATCAGCGAGGTCGCCGGCCGGGTGCGCATCGAGGAGACCGAGAAGACGCTCAAGATCGTCGTTGTGCCCGACGACGGTGGCGAGGAGATCGCCTACCCGGTGTCGCGTCGTTCGCGTCTGAAGGTCGAGGAAGGCCAACACATCGGAGTTGGCCAGAAGATCGTCGACGGCGCCGTCGACCCGCACGAGGTGCTGCGCATCCTCGGCCCGCGCCAGGTGCAGCTGCACCTGGTCGACCAGGTCCAGGAGGTGTACCGCTCGCAGGGTGTGTCCATCCACGACAAGCACATTGAAATCATCATCCGCCAGATGCTCAAGCGGGTGAACGTGCTGGAGTCGGGCGAGACCACGCTCCTGCCCGGTGAGCTGGTCGAGCGGGCGCGTTTCGAAGAGGAGAACCGTCGGGTGGTCGAGTCCGGCGGCCAGCCGGCATCGGCCCGTCCGGTCCTCATGGGCATCACCAAGGCCTCGCTCGCGACCGAGTCGTGGCTGTCGGCGGCATCCTTCCAGGAGACCACGCGGGTGCTCACCGATGCGGCGATCAACGCCCGGTCGGACTCGCTGGTCGGGCTGAAGGAGAACGTCATCATCGGCAAGCTCATCCCGGCGGGTACCGGCATCTCCCGGTACCGCAACATCCGGGTCGAGCCGACCGAGGAGGCGCGGGCGTCCATGTACTCGGTGGGTGGTGGCTACGAGGAGGGCGCGACCGTCGAGTACGGAGCGTTCGGTACCGGTAGTGGTCAGGCCGTGCCTTTGGATGACTTCGACTACCGCAGTACAGGCGGGGAGTACCGGTAGGAAGCGAGTACCGGTAGGCAGCGCGAGTACCGGTAGGCAGCGTAGGGAACCCGGGTGGCCGTCCAGGCCTATCCGGGTTCCCGGGAACCGCTGGTGTGGGTTCCGGCCCGCCACGACCGACAAGCGGCCCGTGTGGTCATGTCCGCAGGGACACGATCACACGGGCCGCTTGTCGTGCCAGCGTGGATGGGCCAGCGTGGATGGGCCAGCGTGGATGGGCCGCCGGTCAGCCTACGGTCCGGGGCGCGCCGTGGCCGTTTTCTCGTCTGGGCATCCGCCCCAGCCGGCCACGGCTCAGCTGGGCGTAGATTCCACCGGTTGTGACCAGCCGGTCATGCGGGCCGGCCTCCACCACGGTGCCCTTTTCCATCACGTAGATACGGTCGGCGGCGACGGTCATCGTCATCCGATGGGCGACGATCAGACAGCTGCGATCGGCGAGAAGACGTTCGAACGACGTCCGGAGCTTTTCCTCGGTCAGCGCGTCCAGGTTTGACGTGGCTTCGTCGAGGATGATCGTCCGCGGGTTCTGGACCAGGACCCGGGCGATGGCCAGCCGCTGTCGTTCCCCACCGGAGATCTCATAGCCGTCGCACCCGAGTGGGGTGTGGATCCCGTCCGGCAGGGACCGGACGAGGGAGACGAGACCGGTCGCCTCGAGTGCGGCCCAGAGTTCGTCCGCGGTCGCCGACGGATTCCCGAACCTGAGGTTCTCGGCGATGGTGCGGCGTTGGGTGAACGCTTCCTGGGAGACAAAGCCGACCGCGGCTCGCGCCTGTTCGGCGGTGAGTTCCGCGACGTCCCGCCCGCCCAGCAGAACCCGCCCGGCGGTGGGTGTGAGCAGGCCGCTCGCGAGGTAGCAGAGCGTCGTTTTGCCCGCGCCGCTGAATCCGACGACGGCAACCATCTCGCTTTTGCGCACGACGATGTCCACTGAGCGGACGGCCCAGGTGGGTACCGGCATGTCCGGGGCATAGGAGTACGAGACGTTCGCCAGGACGAGATCGCCGTGAACGGGTGGACGGGGAACGCTCGCCGGTTCTGACACCACCGGTTCGGCTTGCGACACGGTTTCTTCCGGTGGCCGCGGTCGATCGATCATAGCCAGTGGCCGAACGTTGCTGCGGTCCGTAACGCGAGGGAGATCCAGTGGAATGTCAAGGAAAGCCAGAATGCGAACGAGGGAGGACTCGCCGTCAAACAACCGGGTGCGCAGGTCCGCGAATCCGGTGATTGAACGAAAGGCCAGCAGCAGCACGCTGAGGAAGGCCACGAAGGTGCCGGCCGTCATTATCTGTTCCAGGGAGAGCCATACCCCGAGCCCGATCGCGGTCATGGTCGTCAGCACCGAGCTGCCCGCGGAGGTGAGCTGCAGACGGGCGAACACCTGGACACGGGTGCGGAGCGCTGTCGCGATGGCGGAGTCCAGTCGTTCGAACTCCTCCTGGCCGACGCCCTGCGCACGGAACGCACGCAGGTGCAGCGCTCCCGCCGGCCCGGTCAGCTCGATGACGTGATCGACCATCCGGGTGTGCCGCTCGGCTTCCACCCGGCTGATCTCCCGGACGCGTGCGCGAATGCGCCGCAGCAGGATGAAGGGAATCACACCGATAGCGGCAACCGCGAACGCGAGCCGCCACTCCAGCAGGAAGGCCACCACACCTGCGACGACGAGTTCGACCGCCATCGTCGCGACGGCCGGCAGACAGACGGCGCCGGCGATCTGTACCTTGGCCGTATCAATGGTGAAGAGGGCGACGACGTCCCCGTGCCGGGTCCGCATGAAGCGGGGGAACGGCAGGGAAACAGCGTGCTCGTGCAGGTCGTGGCGGATCCGGCAGGCCAGCCGTTCGCTGAGGTAGCCGATCAGTATGTACTGCAGGGTGGCTACGACGGCGCTGAGCACAAAAGCGCCGAGAATGAGGAGAACGGGGAGAAGTATTCCGCTCGTCCGTAGCTGGAGCAGCCAGTCGTCAATCAGGTCGCGAATTGCGAACGGGGCCATGGCCAGGGCCGTCGCGCCGAGCACCGAGAGCCCGGCGTGCGCCATGGCCGCTCTGCTCTGATCCCTGATGAAATGCTCGATCCGAGCGGCGTCGGGGTTCCCGGTAAGCCAGGAGAACAGACGCCCGTACAGCCACGAGACAGTCGCGGATGTCTTGCGTAGGGCCGTCTTCACCGAGGTCTGCTGATGGTTCGGTTTCCCGAGCCATCCGCTGGCCTCGGAGGGCGACCGGCGAGATGCTGTCATTTTGTGAACCGCTTGCCTGATGTTTCGGTTCGGTAATCAGCCGTCGCTGCGCTGAATGTCTGCGAGCCCGACAGGTGTATGATCGTCATCGTGGTGCCCGATGGCGTTGTCGATGGTGGTCTCATCGGTACCGGCGTCAGCCGTGGTGCCGTTGCCGGCCGGCCCCGGTGTCGGGGCTGCTGCTGAGCGCCCACCGCCGGTGCGGATACTCAGCATTTCCCGACCGACGGTGTTACCGTCGCGGTCCGCCGGGGAGCGGGTGACCAGCGATGCGAGGATCGGCCTCTCAACGGCTTCAGCCGCGCTGAAAACGGAAATCTCCACGTCCTCGGATACCTCGATAACCAGCCCGAAGGCACTTGACGGGCTGATTTCCTGATTGTGGTCGAGATGCCGGAGAGAAGTAGGCATGATTCCTCCATCGTAGTCATCCGAACTGACGGTGACGAAATCGAAGTTATCGGGGCGGGGATTAACCGGCAAGCATCCAACATCATGACTCGGCTCACACCTTCGGTAGTGCGCGGGTAATCAGTCTCGAAGGTGACACATAGGGAGTGGCCCAGGGCTCGATATCGTTGAGGATTTGCTCGTCAGCGCAGCCGGTCGAACGATTTGATGCGGTGTCGGGAAACGTGACTGCGGATTGTGGCCGACGACGTCGGCCGCCGCTGGATTATCCAGCGCATCAACCACATCAACCGCATCCAGCGCATCGACTGCATCGACCGCATTCGCCAGGTGGGCGGGTTCGGTAGCGTGTCACCGGTGGCCGGGGGTGCGCGGGTCGGTGGAGGAAGCCGGAAACGAACGCTGTTCGTCCGGCGGCTGAGTGAGATCCTGGACATGGCCGAGTCCGAGGTTGTCGCGCGCCTGTCCCTCGACCGGCGCACCGGGGTCCGGGTGAACCGGTTGTCGCCCCTGGGTCCAGCCGAGGTCCGCCGTGCCATCGCCGCGCTCGGGCTCACCCTCGAGCCGCTCGGCTGGTGCCCCGACGGATACCTCCTCGGCGGTGAGAAGCGGGTCCTGTCCGCCTCGGAGATCTTCACCGGTGGCCACGCCTACATCCAGAACATCTCCAGCCTCGTGCCCGCGCTCGCCCTCGATCCGGCGCCGGGGGAGGCGATCATCGACCTGTGTGCGGCGCCCGGCGGCAAGACGGCGCACATCGCCGCGCTGGTCGACAATGACGCGAGCCTGTGGGCGAACGACGGCATCCGGCCCCGGCTGGACAAGCTGCGCGAGGTGACGCAGCAGTTCCACGTCCGGCTCGCCGCCGCCACCTGTCACCCGGCCCAGTACGCGGACAAGTTCGTCGAGGGGCGGTTCGACCGGGTTCTGCTGGACGCCCAGTGCACCGGCGAGGGTCTGGTCGACCTACGTGACCCCGCCACGCTGCGGTACTGGAGCGAGGAACGGGTGACGAACTATGGCTGGCTGCAGCGCAAGATGTTGGTCGCGGCCTGTCGCCTGTTGCGCCCCGGCGGCATCCTCGTCTACTCGACGTGCACGTTCGGGCCGGAGGAGAACGAGGCTCCGCTGAGCTACCTGTTGCGCCACCACCCCGTGCAGGTGTGCCCGATCGAGGTCGACATCGACGGCTGGGCGCCGGGCGCATGGCGGCCGGGCCTGCGGCACTGGCGCTCGGAGACGTTTGATCCGGCGCTCGCCGGCGCTCGCCGGATCCTCCCGGGCAAGGATTTCGAGGGCTTTTTCGTCTGCAAGCTGCAGAAGCTGCCGTCCGCCGGCTAGTGGTTCCGCCCCGGGGGGCGGTGGTTCCGCCACCATCGGAGACCCCCGATTCGACACATCGGTTGCCGGTTCGGTAGTCTCGCCTTCTGCGGCGCTGTGCGCTGCACGTTTGACCTGTGTCTTGTGCCATCCAGTGGCGCTGTGGCCCGTCCTGCCGGGCCGGCGGCGACTTCGGACGGCCCGGCCCCACCTCAGGTGGACGGGCGCACTCCCATGGCAGACCGCTCGGGTTTCCCGACGGTTTTCCGAGGGGGTTCGACACACCCGACCGCGTGGGTCGGACACAGCTGACATATCGGCAGGTACCGGCAGGGACGGAAGAGGAACGGGAGCGGCGTTGCCGACGATCCAGCAGTTGGTCCGCAAGGGCCGGCAGGACAAGGTCGAGAAGACCAAGACCCCGGCACTCAAGGGGAGCCCGCAGCGTCGTGGCGTGTGCACCCGGGTCTACACGACCACGCCCAAGAAGCCGAACTCGGCGCTTCGCAAGGTCGCCCGTGTCCGGCTCCACAGCGGGATGGAGGTCACCGCCTACATCCCGGGGGTGGGGCACAACCTGCAGGAGCACTCGATCGTCCTGGTCCGCGGCGGCCGGGTGAAGGACCTTCCGGGCGTCCGCTACAAGATTGTCCGCGGGACGCTGGACACTCAGGGCGTCCGCAACCGCAAGCAGGGGCGCAGCAAGTACGGAGCGAAGAAGGAGAAGGCCTGATGCCACGCAAAGGCCCGGCTCCCAAGCATCCCGTCGTCGTCGATCCGGTCTACGGCTCACCGCTGGTGACAGCGCTGGTCAACAAGGTTCTCCTGAGCGGCAAGAAGTCGCTGGCCGAGCGGATCGTCTACGGCGCGCTCGAGGGTGCTCGGGAAAAGACCGGTAACGATCCAGTGGTCACGCTCAAGCGTGCCCTCGACAACGTCAAGCCGACGCTGGAGGTGCGCAGCCGCCGGGTTGGTGGTGCCACCTATCAGGTGCCGGTCGAGGTGCGCTCGAGCCGGAGCACGACCCTCGCGCTTCGCTGGCTGGTGGGCTATGCCCGGCAGCGGCGTGAGAAGACCATGACCGAGCGCCTCATGAACGAGCTGATCGACGCGAGTAACGGTCTCGGCGCGAGCGTGAAGCGGCGCGAGGACACCCACAAGATGGCGGAGTCCAACAAGGCCTTCGCCCACTACCGCTGGTAACCGATATGTCTGCTGACGTACCTACCGCGCTGGCCACGACCCGCAACATCGGGATCATGGCCCATATTGACGCGGGTAAGACCACGACCACCGAGCGGATTCTTTTCTACACCGGCGTCAACTACAAGATCGGCGAAGTCCACGATGGCGGTGCCACCATGGACTGGATGGAGCAGGAGCAGGAGCGGGGGATCACCATCACCTCCGCCGCCACCACCTGTACGTGGCGCGACAACATCATCAACATCATCGACACCCCGGGGCACGTCGACTTCACGGTCGAGGTGGAGCGCTCGCTGCGGGTCCTCGACGGTGCGGTCGCGGTCTTCGACGCCGTAGCCGGAGTCGAGCCACAGAGCGAGACCGTCTGGCGCCAGGCTGACCGCTACAACGTCCCGCGGATCGCGTTCGTCAACAAGATGGACCGGGTCGGCGCCGAGTTCCACCGCTGCGTCGACATGATGGTCGACCGGCTCGCCGCGACCCCGGCTGTCATCCAGCTCCCGTGGGGCGTCGAGGCCGACTTCAAGGGTGTCATCGACCTGGTCGCGATGAAGGGCCTGCTCTGGCACACCGAGGACAAGGGCGCCTCCTACGAGATCGTCGACATCCCGCGTGACCATGCTGAGGCTGCTCAGGAGTGGCGGGACAAGCTGGTCGAGACCGTCGCCGAGAACGACGACAGCCTGATGGAGCTGTATCTCGAGGGCCAGGTGCCCAGCGAGGAGCAGCTGCGGGCGGCGCTGCGCCGGGCGACCCTGGTCGGTTCGGTGAACCCGGTCCTGTGCGGATCGGCGTTCAAGAACAAGGGCGTGCAGCCGATGCTGGACGCCGTTGTCGACTTCCTGCCGAGCCCGGTGGACATCGGTGTCACGGTCGGGCACGCGATGGGTCGCGAGGAGACCGAGGTCTCGCGTGCACCGGATGAGAACGAACCGTTCTCCGCGCTCGCCTTTAAGATCATGACTGACCCCTACGTGGGGAAGTTGACCTATATCCGGGTCTACTCGGGCCGGCTCACCGCCGGATCGCCGGTGCTGAACTCGACCAAGGATCGCAAGGAGCGGATCGGCCGCATCCTGCAGATGCACGCCAACCACCGCGAGGATCGCGACGGTGTCGGTGCCGGTCAGATCGTCGCCGTGGTCGGCCTGAAGAACACGACCACCGGCGACACGCTCTGCGACCCGAACGCCCCGATCATCCTGGAGTCGATGACGTTCCCGGCGCCGGTCATCAGCGTCGCGATCGAGCCGAAGACCAAGGCCGACCAGCAGAAGCTGGGTACGGCCATCGGCCGCCTCGCCGAGGAGGATCCGACCTTCCAGGTCCGGACCGACGACGAGACCGGTCAGACGATCATCGCGGGTATGGGTGAGCTGCATCTCGACGTGCTCGTCGACCGGATGCGCCGCGAGTTCGGTGTCACAGCCAACGTGGGCAAGCCGCAGGTCGCCTACCGGGAGACCATCCGCCGCAAGGTCGAGAAGGTCGACTACACGCACAAGAAGCAGACCGGCGGTTCGGGGCAGTACGCCCGGGTGATCATCGATCTCGAGCCCTCCGGCGGTGACGGCGGTGGCTACGAGTTCGCGAACAAGGTCAGCGGCGGTCGTATTCCACGCGAGTACATCCCGTCCGTCGACGCCGGGTGCCAGGAGGCGATGGAGTTCGGTGTCCTTGCCGGTTACCCCCTCGTCGATGTGAAGGTCACCCTGACCGACGGTCAGTACCACGATGTCGACTCGTCCGAACTCGCCTTCAAGATCGCCGGTTCGATGGCGTTCAAAGAGGCGGCCCGCAAGGCCGACCCGGTCCTGCTCGAGCCGGTGATGGCGGTCGAGGTCACCACACCCGAGGACTACATGGGTGATGTGATCGGCGACCTGAACTCACGGCGCGGGCAGATCCAGGCCATGGACGAACGGTCCGGCGCACGCATCGTGAGGGCGACCGTCCCATTGTCGGAGATGTTCGGCTATGTCGGAGACCTGCGGTCGAAGACATCCGGCCGGGCCTCCTACTCGATGCAGTTCGACTCCTACGCCGAGGTCCCGGCGGGGGTTGCCAAGGAAATCATCGCGAAAGCACGCGGGGAGTGACGGGTGGCCGGGGCGGGGCGCACCTGCGCCGTCCCGGGCCTGACACGACCACGATCATCAGCACGGCACGACACCACCCGTCCTTGGAGGGACACCCGTGGCGAAGCAGAAGTTCGAGCGGAACAAGCCGCATGTCAACATCGGCACCATCGGTCACATCGACCATGGCAAGACCACGCTGACCGCGGCTATCACCAAGGTCCTGCACGACGCACACCCGGAGCTGAACCCCTTCACGCCGTTCGACCAGATCGACAAGGCGCCGGAGGAGAAGGCCCGCGGTATCACGATCTCGATCGCCCACGTCGAGTATCAGACCGACAACCGGCATTACGCCCATGTCGACTGCCCCGGTCATGCCGACTACATCAAGAACATGATCACGGGTGCCGCCCAGATGGACGGCGCGATCCTGGTCGTGTCGGCGACCGACGGCCCGATGCCGCAGACCAAGGAGCACGTGCTGCTCGCCCGCCAGGTCGGCGTGCCCTACATCGTCGTGGCGCTGAACAAGGCCGACATGGTCGACGACGAGGAGATTCTCGAGCTTGTCGAGCTCGAGGTTCGCGAGCTGTTGAGCTCGTATGAGTTCCCGGGTGACGACGTTCCGGTGGTTCGCGTCTCGGCGCTCAAGGCGCTCGAGGGCGACAAGGAATGGGGCGCGAAGCTTCTGGAACTGATGCAGGCTGTCGACGACTCCATCCCGGAGCCGGAGCGCGACATCGACAAGCCCTTCCTCATGCCGATCGAGGACGTCTTCACAATCACCGGACGTGGCACGGTTGTCACCGGTCGTGTGGAGCGAGGTGTCGTCAAGGTCAGCGAGACCGTCGAGATCGTCGGTATCCGGCCGGATGTCACCACGACGACCGTCACCGGTGTCGAGATGTTCCGCAAGCTGCTCGACGAGGGGCGTGCCGGTGACAACGTCGGCCTGCTGCTGCGTGGTGTGAAGCGCGAGGACGTCGAGCGCGGCCAGGTTGTCACCAAGCCGAAGTCGATCACGCCGCACACCAACTTCGAGGCGCAGGTCTACATCCTCAGCAAGGACGAGGGTGGTCGCCACACGCCGTTCTTCAACAACTACCGTCCGCAGTTCTACTTCCGGACCACCGACGTGACCGGGGTCGTGACCCTCCCCGAGGGTACCGAAATGGTCATGCCGGGCGACAACACCGAGATGACGGTCGAGCTCATCCAGCCGATCGCCATGGAGGACGGCCTGCGCTTCGCCATCCGCGAAGGTGGCCGGACCGTCGGTGCCGGTCGAGTCACCAAGATTCTCAAGTAGCCGCCGCGAGCGGCGGGCCGCAGGCCCCGTGGGCTCTTCACGCCCGCCGCTCGCGCGGTGCACGGACGTGTCAACAAGCGGTACATCCGGCGGCAGCTCCGGCCGGGAACGGACCCTGCAGGGCCAGCGAGCCGGACGAGACAGACAGGACAGGCGAAGCCCACCATGGCGGCACAGAAGATCCGCATCCGGCTCAAGGCCTACGACCACGAGATCATCGACAGTTCGGCGCGAAAGATCGTCGAGACGGTGACGCGGACTGGTGCGCAGGTCGCGGGACCGGTGCCGCTGCCGACGGAGAAGAACATCTACTGCGTGATCCGGTCACCGCACAAGTACAAGGACAGTCGCGAGCACTTTGAGATGCGCACACACAAGCGGCTGATCGACATTCTTGACCCGACGCCGAAGACGGTCGACTCGCTGATGCGCCTCGATCTTCCAGCCGGTGTCGACATCGAGATCAAGCTTTAAAGGGGCCGGCGCAGTCATGCTCAATCGCAACTACAGGGGCCTGCTGGGCACCAAACTCGGGATGACCCAGGTATGGGACGCGAACAACCGCATCGTCCCGGTCACAGTGATCAAGGCTGGCCCGAACGTGGTGACGCAGATCAGGACGTCGGATTCGGACGGCTACTCGGCAGTCCAACTCGGTTACGGTGAGGTCGATCCCCGTCGGGTGACGCAGCCGCTGCGCGGTCACTTCGCGCGCGCCGGGGTGCCCCCGCGGCGCCACCTGGTGGAGCTGCGCACGGCGGACGCCGAGAAGTACCGGCCCGGCCAGGAGCTCACCGGCGAGGTCTTCACCGCCGGTGAAGTGGTGGATGTGACCGGGACATCCAAGGGTAAGGGCTTCGCCGGTGTGATGAAGCGGCACGGCTTCAAGGGTCTTGGCGCCGGCCACGGTGTCGAGCGCAAGCACCGCTCGCCGGGTTCGGTCGGCGGCTGCGCCACTCCCGGGCGTGTGTTCAAGGGCCTGCGGATGGCCGGGCGGATGGGGCACGAACGGGTCACCGTCCCGGGCCTGACCGTCCACGCGGTCGACACCGAACGCGGTTATCTACTGATCAAGGGTGCGGTGCCCGGCCCTGACGGGGGTCTGGTGCTCGTCCGCAGTGCGGCCAAGCGTCCCGCCCCTGCCGACTTCGAGCCCGTTACCGAGATGGCAGCGCAGCCACCCGCCACGGGCGACAGTGCTGTGACATCCAGCGAGGAGGTGTCGACATGAGCGCAGCGACGACGGCAGCGCGCACCCGGTCGCGGGGTTCCGCGGATGCCACCGCCGAGCCCGAGACCCGCACGATCGTTGTCCACGCCCCCGCCGGTGGCGAGGTCGGCAGCACAGCGCTGCCCGGGGCGGTGTTCGACATCGCATTGAACGTCCCGCTCATCCACCAGGTGGTGGTGGCTCAGCTCGCCGCGGCGCGCCAGGGCACCCACTCGACGCTGACCCGCGGCGAAGTCCGTGGCGGCGGTCGTAAGCCCTACCGGCAGAAGGGGACAGGACGGGCCCGCCAGGGCTCGCTGCGTGCCCCGCAGTTCACCGGCGGCGGCATCGTCCACGGCCCCAAGCCCCGCTCCTACGACCAGCGGACGCCCAAGAAGATGAAGGCCGCCGCGCTGCGCGGGGCCCTGTCCGACCGGGCGCGCAACAACCGGATCCACGTCGTGTCGTCTCTGGTCGCCGGTGAGACGCCGTCGACGAAGGCCGCGGTCACGGCGCTCCGGGCGATCGCGGACACCCGCCGGGTGCTGGTCGTGGCGGCCCGCGACGACGACGTCACCTGGAAGAGCCTGCGCAACGTCCCCGCCGTGCATCTGCTCGATCCCGGCCAGCTCAATACCTATGACGTGCTCGTAAGCGACGATGTCGTGTTCACGCAGGGCGCTCTGGTGACGTTCCTGGCCCGATCGCAGCCGCCGGCGGCAGGGGAGTCCGAAGCTGGCATCCCGGCCGGCGACGCGGAGCCACTGGGAGTCCCGGAGTCGTTGACCCGCCCCGGTCACGACGCGCAAGCCGATGACGACGCGGAAGCCGAGGAGGAAGCCAAGTGATTCCCGATCCGCGTGACGTGATCATCAAGCCGGTCGTCTCCGAGAAGAGCTACGGCCTGCTGGACGAGAACGTCTACACGTTCATCGTGCGTCCGGATGCCAACAAGACTGCGATCAAGATTGCGGTCCAGCAGATATTCAACGTCCGGGTGCTGCGGGTGAACACCATCAACCGCTCGGGAAAGCGCAAGCGCACCAAGGGCGGTTGGGGCCAGCGGAAGTCCACCAAGCGGGCCATGGTCAGCCTGGCCCCCGGGGACGCCATCGAGATGTTCGGAGGCCCTGGTGCGTGACACGCAAGCCGACGAGAACACCGCCAGGCGCCCGCTGGGCCCGGCGCGCCGTAGCTCGGACACGGGTAGGTAGACAATGGGCATTCGCAGGTACAAGCCGACCACCCCCGGCCGCCGTGGCTCGAGCGTGGCCGACTTCGTCGAGATCACTCGTGACCACCCGGAGAAGTCGCTGGTCCGCCCGCTGCACTCGAAGGGCGGTCGCAACGTCCACGGGCGCATCACCACGCGGCACCAGGGTGGTGGTCACAAGCGTGCGTACCGTCTGATCGACTTCAAGCGGGACAAGGACGGCGTGCCGGCCAAGGTCGCGCACATCGAGTACGACCCGAACCGGACGGCACGGATCGCACTGCTGCACTACGCCGACGGCGAGAAGCGCTACATCCTCGCCCCGGTGAAGCTCAAGCAGGGTGACATGGTCAGCTCGGGCACGACGGCTGACATCAAGCCGGGTAATGCCCTTCCGTTGCGCAACATCCCGACCGGCACGGTGGTACATGCCATCGAACTGCGTCCCGGTGGCGGAGCGAAGATCGCGCGTAGCGCCGGTACAAGCGTGCAGCTGGTGGCCAAGGACGGTCCCTTCGCCCAACTGCGGATGCCCTCCGGCGAGATCCGCAATGTCGACGTCCGGTGCCGGGCGACGGTCGGCGAGGTGGGCAACGCCGAACAGAGCAACATCAACTGGGGCAAGGCCGGCCGGATGCGCTGGAAGGGCCGTCGTCCCACCGTCCGCGGTGTGGCGATGAACCCGGTCGACCACCCACATGGTGGTGGTGAGGGCAAGACCTCCGGCGGCCGTCATCCGGTGAACCCCAAGGGCCGCCCCGAGGGCCGCACCCGTGCCACCCGCAAGGCGAGCGACGCGCTGATCGTCCGTCGTCGGAAGCAGAACAGGCGGCGGTGATCATGATCAATCCCATTCGGTGTCAATCGACGCATGACCATCGGTTCTGAGCAGGAAGGAGGAGACACGCCATGCCACGCAGTCTGAAAAAGGGCCCGTTCGTCGACGACCACCTGCTCAAGAAGGTGGACGTGCAGAACGCCAAGGGCACGAAGAACGTCATCAAGACCTGGTCGCGGCGTTCGACGGTGATCCCGGACATGCTCGGGCACACCATCGCCGTGCACGACGGCCGCAAGCACATCCCGGTGTTCATCACCGAGGGGATGGTCGGTCACAAGCTCGGCGAGTTCGCGCCGACGCGGACCTTCCGCGGTCACGTCAAGGAAGACCGGAGGTCACGCCGTGGCTGACGACCTCGTGGACGGGCTCACCCGGTCCGGTCTGGACGGAGCGAAGGCATCGGCCCGCTATGTCCGGGTCTCGCCGACCAAGGCACGTCGGGTCGTCGACCTGGTCCGTGGCCGTTCCGCCCGCGAGGCCCTGGACATCCTTCGCTTCGCCCCACAGGCGGCCAGCGAGGACGTGTACAAGGTGGTCGCGAGCGCGGTCGCGAACGCCGAGCACAATCACGGGCTTGACCCGTCCACGCTCTGGGTGGGTGAGGTCTACGTCGACGAGGGCCCGACGCTCAAGCGCATCCGTCCGCGGGCGCAGGGTCGTGCCTACCGGATCCGGAAGCGGACCAGCCACATCACGGTCGTCGTTGAAAGCCGGGAACCGGTTTCGGTGACCCGCGGCGCGTCGACCGGCGCATCGCAGACTGCAAGGAGGGCCCGGTAGTGGGGCAGAAGGTCAACCCGCACGGGTTCCGACTCGGGATCACTTCGGAGTTCACCTCTCGTTGGTACGCCGACAAGCAGTACAAGGCGTATGTCGGCGAAGATGTGAAGATCCGTAAGATGATGTCCCGGGGCATGGAGCGTGCGGGAATCAGCCGGGTCGACATCGAGCGGACCCAGGGCCGGCTGCGGGTGGACATCCACACCGCCCGCCCGGGGATCGTCATCGGACGTCGCGGTGCCGAGGCCGACCGCATCCGCGGCGACCTCGAGAAGCTGACCGGCAAGCAGGTCCAGCTCAACATCCTTGAGGTGAAGAACCCTGAGGTCGACGCCCAGCTCGTCGCGCAGGGCGTGGCGGAGCAGCTGTCGAGCCGGGTCAGCTTCCGGCGGGCGATGCGCAAGGCCATGCAGTCGGCGATGAAGGGCGGCGCCAAAGGCATCCGGGTGCAGTGTTCCGGACGCCTCGGCGGGGCCGAGATGAGCCGCTCGGAGTTCTACCGCGAAGGCCGGGTGCCTCTGCACACGCTGCGCGCCGACATCGACTACGGATTCTACGAGGCCCGGACCACCTTCGGCCGTATCGGTGTGAAGGTCTGGATCTACAAGGGTGACATCGTTCAGAGCCGTGCGGAGCGGGAGGCGCAGGAGGCACTTCAGCGCCAGCACCGCCGGGAGCGTCCGCGCCGTGGGCCGCGTTCGGGTTCGTCGGGTACCACCACCGGCGGCACCGAGGCCGGTCGTGCGGCAGCGCGGCAGGGTGAGCGGCGGGGGGGTCGTGGCAGCGGCGGCGGCGACGCAGCGACGGTAGGCGGTGCCGCTGCAGGCGGTGCCGCTGCGGCCGACGCCAGTCCCGCACCGACCGTCGTTGCCCCGAGCGCGCAGGCGGATGTCCCGGCGGCTCCGGCTCCGGCTGCTCCGCCAGCAGCGCCGGCTCCGGCTCCGGCTCCGGCTGCTCCGGCAGCAGCTCCGGCTCCGACCCCGGCTCCGACCCCGGCTCCGCCCCCGGTAGCAGCGCCGACCCCGGCTCCGCCCCCGGCAGCAGCGCCGGCCCCGGCAGCAGCGCCGGCCCCGGTCGATACCGCCGCGCCCGCGACGCAGGCTGCCCAGGAGACGGAGGGCTAGGACGATGTTGATTCCCCGCAAGGTCGCACACCGCAAGCAGCACCACCCCGATCGTGGTGGCGCGGCCAAGGGCGGCACCAAAATCGCGTTCGGCGAATTCGGCATCCAGGCGCTCGAGTCCGCCTATGTGACGAACCGGCAGATCGAGTCGGCGCGTATCGCGATGACGCGTCACATCCGCCGTGGTGGCAAGGTCTGGATCAACATCTACCCGGACCGGCCGCTGACCAAGAAGCCGGCCGAGACCCGGATGGGTTCCGGCAAGGGTTCACCGGAGTGGTGGATCGCCAACGTCAAGCCCGGACGCATGATGTTCGAGCTCTCGGGTGTGGCCGAGCCGGTCGCCCGGGAGGCGATGCGGCGTGCCATCCACAAGCTCCCGATGAAGTGCCGGTTCGTGACCCGCGAGGGAGGTGCCTGATGGTGACCGCGACCGCGGACGAACTGCGGGCACTGTCCGGGCAGGACCTGGTGGACAAGCTCCGCGAGGCCAAGGAGGAGTTGTTCAACCTCCGTTTTCAGGCGGCCACCGGCCAGCTCTCCAACAACCGTCGCCTGCAGGCCGTTCGGCGCGACATCGCGCGCATCTACACGGTGCTTCGGGAGCGTGAGCTCGGTCTTGTCGATGATCCTGATCTGATCGAAACCGGTGTGGTCGGAGCGGTTGACGGCATCGAGCCGTTGCAGGCAACGGCGGCAATACAGGTGGAACGGGCGTGAATGGGATGACAACGGACGGCACCCCGACGACAGGCAACCCCCCGGCGGAGGCGGCGCCTACCGCGCCGGCCGCCGTGCCGACCACTGCGCCGGCCGCCGCGTCGGGCGCGACCGCCGATCGCGGCTTCCGCAAGGTTCGTGAGGGCCTCGTGGTCAGCGAGAAGATGGCCAAAACCGTGGTCGTCGCGGTGGAGGACCGGGTTCAGCACCCGCTTTACGGCAAGACCATCAGGCGTACCAAGAAGGTCAAGGCACACGACGAGAACAGTACGAGCGGCGTCGGTGACCGGG
The DNA here is from genome assembly GCF_963555915.1 of Protofrankia sp. Cas4. Lineage (NCBI taxonomy): Bacteria > Bacillati > Actinomycetota > Actinomycetes > Frankiales > Frankiaceae > Protofrankia > Protofrankia sp. Cas4. The sequence continues at coordinate 10,204 of NZ_CAUVXL010000241.1, read as the reverse complement.
TTCTGCTCATGGAGACCCGGCCGCTGTCAGCGACCAAGCGCTGGCGTGTGGTGGAAGTGCTGGAGAAGGCGAAGTAGATCGACCAGCCGATCGTGTAGGACCGGCCGAAGGCGGCGTGATCATGTTCTGTGCGCCGCGGGAGGCATTGGAAGGGTCTAGCGAGCCGGCCGCCGGCAGGCGGGCGCAGACGCAGTTCGGGAGCGGGAAGTGATCCAGCAGGAGTCGCGACTTCGGGTCGCCGACAACACGGGTGCCAGGGAACTGCTGTGCATTCGGGTACTCGGCGGTTCGGGGCGTCGTTATGCCGGTATCGGCGACATCATCGTCGGGACCGTGAAGGACGCCCTGCCCGGGGCCGGCGTCAAGCGCGGCGACGTGGTCAAGGCGGTCGTAGTACGCACTACCAAGGAGCGCCGGCGTCCCGACGGCTCCTACATCCGGTTCGACGAGAACGCCGCCGTGCTCATCCGGGACGGTGGCGACCCCCGGGGTACGCGCATCTTCGGCCCGGTTGGCCGGGAGCTGCGTGACAAGAAGTTCATGAAGATTATTTCGCTGGCGCCGGAGGTGCTGTGACCGTGGCCGGAATGAAGATCAGGAAGGGTGACACGGTCCAGATCGTGACCGGTAAGGACCGTGGTCTCAAGGGAAAGGTCATCAGGGCTTTTCCCGTTGAGGACAAGGTGATTGTCGAGGGTGCGAACAGGGTCACCCGGCACACCCGGGTGGACACCTCGGCCCGCGGCTCGCAGTCCGGCGGGATCGTGACCCAGGAAGCGCCCATCCACGTCAGCAACGTCATGATTGTGGATCCGTCCGACGGCCGTCCGACCAGGATCGGCTACCGCGTCAACGACGACGGTACGAAGGTGCGGATCTCCCGCCGCACCGGCACCGAGCTGTAGGGATCGAAATGACTACTATCACCGAATCCCGAGTCACCGAACCCCGTCCGTTGCCACGGCTCAAGCTGCGGTATCGCGAGGAGATCGCGTCGGGCCTGCGTGAGCAGTTCCACTACCCGAACGTGATGCAGATTCCGACCGTGGTCAAGGTCGTGGTCAACATGGGTGTCGGCGACGCCGCCCGGGACGCGAAGCTCATCGACGGCGCGTTGCGGGACCTCACAGCGATCACCGGCCAGAAGCCGGCCGTTCGTCGGGCGAAGAAGTCCATCGCGCAGTTCAAGCTGCGGGAGGGCATGCCTATCGGGGCGAAGGTAACCCTGCGTGGTGATCGGATGTGGGAGTTTCTGGACCGGCTCGTGTCGGTAGCCCTCCCGCGTATCCGTGACTTCCGGGGCCTGTCACCGAAGCAGTTCGACGGATCCGGTAACTACACCTTCGGCGTGGTCGAACAGTCGATCTTTCATGAGATCGACATAGACCGTATCGACCGGGTCCGCGGCATGGACATCACGGTTGTCACGACCGCTACCAAGGACGACGAGGGCCGCGCGCTGCTTCGCGGGTTGGGCTTCCCCTTCAAGGAGAACTGATGGTAACCGGTGGTGCGATTGTGGTTTTCGCACCACCGGCGGCCAGAGAGAAGGCATGGCAGGCAGATGGCGAAGAAGGCATTGATTGAAAAGTCGATCCGCAAGCCGAAGTTCGGCGTGCGGGGCTACACCCGTTGCCAGCGATGCGGGCGGCCGCGGTCGGTTTACCGGACGTTCGGTCTGTGCAGGGTATGCCTACGGCAGATGGCGCACCGTGGAGAGCTTCCCGGGATCACCAAGAGCTCGTGGTAGCGGGAAAGCTCCGCTGCTGACTCACACCACCCACCGGTTCGCGGCAGGCCCCGGTCCGATATTCCGGGGAACCGCCACGAGGAAGGCTCCAGCCCCATGACGATGACAGATCCAATTGCGGACATGCTGACCCGTGTCCGCAATGCCAACCGCGCATACCACGATCAGGTGGTGATGCCGAACAGCAAGATCAAAACGCATATTGCCGAGATCCTCCAGCAGGAGGGTTACATCGCCGGATGGCACGTTGAGGAGCCGCCGGAAGGCGCCGTCGGCGCGTCCCTCGTCGTGGAGCTGAAGTACGGCCCGAACCGAGAGCGCTCCATCGCCGGAGTGAAGCGCATCAGTAAGCCGGGCCTGCGGGTCTACGCAAAGGCGACCAACCTGCCCAAGGTGCTCGGCGGCCTCGGCGTGGCGATCATCTCCACGTCATCGGGCCTGCTCACTGACAGGCAGGCCAACAAGCGCAGGGTAGGCGGGGAAGTCCTCGCCTACGTCTGGTAGGGGGTCGCGCGATGTCACGCATTGGACGGCTGCCGATCTCGGTGCCCAGCGGCGTGGATGTGTCCATGGACGGCTCGGCGATCGTCGTCAAGGGGCCCAAGGGGACTCTCAGTCATTCTGTAGTGGAACCGATCACCGTCAGTGCACAGGACGGTCAACTGCTCGTCACCCGCCCGGACGACGAACGCCGGTCGCGGGCGTTGCACGGTCTGACCCGTTCGCTTGTGGCCAACATGGTCACCGGGGTCACCAGCGGATACTCGAAGGCGCTTGAGATCGTCGGCGTCGGTTACCGCGTTCAGGCTCGGGGCTCGGATCTGGAGTTCGCACTCGGTTTCAGTCACCCGGTCGCGGTGAAGGCACCGGAGGGCATCCGGTTCGAGGTGCAGTCGCCGACGCGTTTTGTCGTTCACGGGATCGACAAGCAGCAGGTCGGTGAGGTGGCAGCCAAGATCCGTCGGCTCCGCAAGCCAGACCCGTACAAGGGCAAGGGTGTGCGGTACCAGGGCGAAGTCGTCCGCCGCAAGGTCGGCAAGTCCGGGAAGTAGGGGAACGGATCATGGCTGTCAGTGTCAGCGCCCAGCGGCGTTCGGCGAAGCTTCGCCGGCACGTGCGGATTCGCAAGAAGATCGCGGGTACACCCGCCCGCCCGCGGCTCGTGGTCACGCGCTCGGCTCGTCACATTTATGCCCAGGTCATCGACGACAGCGCCGGCCACACCCTCGTGTCAGCGTCCACGCTGGACGTGTCGCTGCGTGCCACGGACGGCGACAAGACCGCACAGGCGAAGGCCGTCGGGCAACTCGTCGCCGAGCGTGCCCGGCAAGCGGGAATTGCCGCGGTGGTGTTCGATCGTGGTGGTCGGACCTACCACGGCCGGATAGCCGCGCTCGCGGACGCCGCCAGGGAAGGCGGGCTGGAGTTCTGATGCCCCGCCGTTGGACGCGCGGAAACTCAACGAACAGGGAGATGTACTGATGCCAGGCCAGCAGCGCCGCGGAGGCGGCTCCGGCGGCTCTGACCGTCGGGAACGCCGCGACCGCCAGGGCGGCGGTCCGGCGCAGGACAAGAACGCCTACATCGAGCGTGTCGTCGCCATCAACCGGGTGGCGAAGGTGGTCAAGGGCGGTCGGCGGTTCAGCTTCACCGCACTCGTCGTCGTTGGTGACGCGGACGGCACTGTGGGTGTGGGTTACGGTAAGGCCAAGGAGGTGCCGGCCGCCATCGCCAAAGGCGTTGAGGAGGCCAAGAAGCACTTCTTCAAGGTGCCGCGGATCGGCTCGACGATTCCGCACCCGATCCAGGGCGAGGCTGCGGCCGGAGTCGTGTTGCTCAAGCCGGCCTCGCCGGGTACCGGCGTCATCGCCGGTGGCCCGGTACGCGCGGTGTTGGAGTGCGCGGGTGTTCACGACGTCCTGTCGAAGTCGCTGGGCTCGTCGAACCCGATCAACATCGTGCATGCCACCGTTGCGGCACTACGGGGTCTGATGCGTCCCGAGGAGATCGCGGCACGCCGCGGACTGCCGATCGAGGACGTTGCACCGCCGGCGATGCTGCGGGCCCGGGCGGCCGGGGTCGGTGCGTGATGGCACGCTTGAAGATTACCCAGATCCGCTCCGGCATCGGCGGGACGCGAAACCAGCGTGAGACCCTGCGGACCCTCGGGCTCCGTCGAATCAGAGCCACTACTGTCCGCGATGACCGCCCGGAAGTGCGCGGGATGATCGCAACTGTGACCCATCTCGTTACGGTCGAGGAGGTGGATGAATGAGCAACCTGACCAAGACATCCGAGGTGGAGACGGCGGATGCCGCCCGCGGCCGCGGCCTCAAGATTCACCACCTCAAGCCCGCACCGGGCGCCCACAAGGCCAAGATGCGCGTCGGTCGGGGTGAGGGCTCCAAGGGCAAGACCGCCGGTCGCGGTACGAAGGGGTCGAAGGCGCGCAAGCAGGTCCCGGTCCGCTTCGAGGGCGGCCAGATGCCGCTGCACATGCGCGTGCCCAAGCTCAAGGGGTTCAGGAACCGGTTCCGCAAGGAATACCAGGTTGTCAATGTCGCCACTCTCGCCGAGCTGTTCCCGGCGGGCGGTGAGATCAGCGTGGATGACCTGGTCGGTGCTGGTGCGGTGCGCCGCAATGCTCTCGTGAAGGTCCTGGGCGACGGGGAGATCGGCGTGGCCCTTAATGTGAGCGCCCACGCGTTTTCCACCAGCGCCCGGGAGAAGATCCTCGCTGTCGGCGGCAGCGTCGTCGAGCTCTGAGGCTGTGCGGCGCCCCGTGCGACGCGAAGCCCCGTCCGGCGCTTGGCGTCGCACGGGGCTTCCGGCGGCGGGGGAGCCCGGTAGCCGGGGAGATGCATGATTGTTCCGTCTCCGGTTGCGTCCGACCCACAGTTTTGTAACGATAAGCCAGGTCTGTTCTGAATAATCCGAAAGGCTATGGGCCAACTGGCGCCGCCACTGATCCCGGCGGTGACCGACGGTTGTGCCGGCTCCGGGATCGGCCGTGATGCCGGCGCGCTGGATGCCATCGCTGGCCCATGTCGGGACGAGTGGACCGTCTCTACTGTTACAGTCGGCACACCGTGCACCGCCGGTCCTATGTTCGGTCGGGACAGTCGTCCATCGAGTGCGTTTGCCGTGACGATCAGCAGGAGGAGTCGTGCTCACCGCCTTCACGCGGGCCTTCCGCACGCCTGACCTGCGTAAGAAGCTGCTCTTTACGTTCGGGATCATCGTCCTGTTCCGGATGGGCAGCGTGCTGCCGTCTCCGGGGATCTCAACCAGTGCGATCAACCAGTGCCTGTCCTCCGCGAGCGCCGACAGCCGCAACGTCTACTCGCTGATCAATCTTTTCAGCGGGGGCGCTCTTCTTCAGCTCTCCATCTTTGCGCTGGGGATCATGCCGTACATCACGGCGAGCATCATCATCCAGCTGCTGGTCGTGGTCATTCCGCGTCTCGAACAGCTGAAGAAGGAAGGCACGTCCGGCGAGCAGAAGCTCACGCAGTACACCCGTTATCTGACTATTTCCCTGGGAGTGCTACAGGCGACCGGCATCGTCGCGCTCGCCCGCAGCGGCAACCTCTTCCCCGGCTGTTCCACGCCGATCATCCCGGACACCAGCCTGTTCCGCATCGCGGTCATCGTCATCACCATGACCGCGGGCACCGCCGTCATCATGTGGCTTGGCGAATTGATCACGAGCCGCGGCGTCGGCAACGGAATGTCCCTGTTGATTTTCACGTCGATCGCGGCCGCACTGCCGTCGCAGGGAACGCGGATTCTCCAGGTGGCCGGCGGTGTCGTCTTCAGCCTGATTTGTCTGCTTGGTCTGGCGATCGTCGTATTCGTGGTGTTTGTCGAGCAGTCACAGCGCCGGATCCCGGTGCAGTACGCCAAGCGGCTGATCGGCCGCAGAATGTACGGCGGTACCTCGACCTATCTGCCAATCAAGGTCAACCAGGCCGGCGTCATACCTGTGATCTTCGCGTCGTCCCTGCTCCAGCTTCCGCAGCTGCTCGGTCAGGTCTGGGGCAACAGGACCTTCCAGGATTTCGAACAGCGCTACCTGGCTCGGGGTGATCATCCCCTCTATCTGATTATCTATGCCGGTCTGATCATTTTCTTCACCTACTTCTACGTGGCCATCACTTTCAACCCGACCGAGGTGGCGGACAACATGAAGAAGTACGGCGGTTTCATCCCTGGAATTCGGCCCGGCCGGCCGACCGCGGAGTACCTCGATCGGGTTCTGTCGAGGATCACCCTCCCGGGTTCGCTCTTCCTCGGCGTCATCACGGTGCTGCCGCTGGCGCTGCTGAACCTCACCAAGCAGCAACCGTTCCCCTTCGCCGGCACCTCGGTACTGATCATTGTGGGGGTGGGGCTGGAGACCGTCAAACAGATCGAAAGCCAGCTCATGCTCCGCAACTACGAAGGTTTCCTGCGGTAGTGCGCCTCGTACTGGTCGGACCGCCGGGTGCGGGCAAGGGCACCCAGGCCGCGTTCATCGCCCAGGCGCGGTCGATCCCCAAGATCTCAACGGGAGACATCTTCCGGGCGAACGTCCGAGAGGGCACTGACCTCGGCGTGCTCGCGAAGCGGTACATGGATGCGGGTGATCTCGTTCCTGATGAGGTCACCATCGCGATGGTCCGAAATCGGCTGGCCGAGGAGGACGCCGCCAAGGGCTTCCTGCTTGATGGGTTCCCGCGCAACGTGCCGCAGGCCGAGGTCCTGGGGCAGCTGCTCGAGGGAATGGGTACGCGCCTGGATGTCGTCCTGGAACTCGTCGTCGACGACGATGAGGTGGTGCGGCGGCTGTCCGGGCGGCGGACCTGCCGTAACTGTGGGCACATCTGGCATGTGGACTTCGATCCACCCGCGGTGGAGGGCGTCTGCGATCGCTGCGGCGGTGAGCTGTTCCAGCGTGACGACGACCGTTCCGACACCGTGCGCCACCGGCTGGAGGTCTACGCCGAACAGACCTCACCCCTGGTGGCCTACTACGCGGCAAAGGGCCTGCTGATCGGTCTCGACGCCACCGGCCCGGTGGACAACGTCACCGATCGTGCGTTGGACGCTCTGCGTCACTATGCCAGCTAGGGTCTGCCGCCCGGATGTTGATGAGTGCGTACGGCGGTCTGGGCGGCGATGGGGCAGGGGCGGTTGGCGGTGCCGGCGTTCTCGGTTGCGGCGCCCGTAGGCGGCGCCGTGCCGATTCGGCAGGCAGACTTGGGCGGGACCGCGGTTTCGGGTCACCCGGCCGAAGGGCACGCGATCATGTTTTTCGCGTGACCGGAGGCCGCAGGCAGACATGGCCGAAGGGCACGCGATCATGTTTTTCGCGTGACCGGAGGCCGCAGGCAGACATGGCCGAAGGGTACGCGATCATGTTTTTCGCGTGACCGGAGGCCTCGAACAGACCAGGGATACGGACCGGGGCGACGAGCGTGGCGCGACGAGAGCATGTCCAGATCAAGACCGATGGTGAGATCGCTAAAATGCGGGTGGCGGGACTTGTCGTCGCGCGCACCCTGGCGAAGCTGCGTGCGGCCGTCGAACCGGGTGTCAGCACCGCTGATCTCGATGCCATCGCCGAGAAGGCCATCCGCGACGAGGGTGCCATCCCATCCTTCAAGGGCTACCAGGGCTTTCCGGCGACGATCTGCACGTCGGTCAACAACGAGGTCGTGCATGCCATCCCCCAGCGCAAGCGGGTGCTGCGCGAGGGAGATCTCATCTCGATCGACTGTGGCGCGATCGTGAACGGCTGGCACGGTGATGCCGCGATAACGGTGCCGGTCGGAGCGGTTGCGCAGAACCTCCTGGAGATGACCGAGGCGTGTGAGCAGGCACTGTGGCGAGGTCTGGCGGCCGCGCAGCTCGGGGGTAAACTCACCGACATCTCGGCGGCGGTGGAGCGTTACGTCCATCCACTCGGGTACGGCATCGTGGACCACTACGGCGGGCACGGGATCGGCACCGAAATGCACCAGCCACCCCACGTCCTCAACCATGGGCGACCGGGCCGCGGCATCCGGCTGGTCGAAGGGGTGGCACTCGCGATCGAGCCGATGATCACGCTTGGTAGGCCGGACACAGCGGTGCTCGACGACGACTGGACGGTGGTCACCACCGACGGCTCGTTCGCCGCTCACACGGAACACACGGTCGCCGTCACATCGCGGGGGCCCTGGGTGCTGACCGCGCTCGATGGCGGCGTCGCGAAGTTCGCCGAGCTCGGTGTGGCCTGCGGCCAGCCGGCCCAGAGCTCCGCTGCCTGATCGCAGCCCCGCACGGCGCTCGACCGTCCTGTTCGGTCGCACGGCAGAGCCAGGTTGGCTCTTGACGGATGGGCAACGTACACTTAGGAGCCGACGGTTAGTCGGGCGTTGACGTTCGTCTGTGTCCACCGTCGGACACCCGAGGGTAGGACAGCGGAGGACATGCCGAAGAAGGACGGGGCCATCGAGATCGAGGGCCGAGTTGTGGAGCCACTCCCGAACGCAATGTTCCGGGTTGAGCTCCAAAACGGTCATCGCGTTCTCGCCCACATCAGTGGCAAGATGCGTCAGCACTACATCCGAATCCTTCCGGAGGACCGGGTGGTCGTCGAGCTGTCCCCGTACGACCTGTCCCGGGGTCGGATCGTCTACCGCTACAAGTAAGCTCGCCTGGCCGACGGCGATGTGATGGTTGATCAGATCACTCGCCGGAGGCCGGGGATTCCCAGCCATCCGGACGCGCGCCCCAGCGGTTGCGCAAGGAGGTTCGTGCAGCCGTGAAGGTCAAACCGAGCGTCAAGAAGATGTGCGAGAAGTGCAAAGTGATCCGTCGCCATGGCCGGGTAATGGTCATTTGTGACAATCTGCGCCACAAACAGCGTCAGGGCTGACGCCGTGGCCCGGTGGTCGGGAACGATGCTTCGCGGCTACGGGGTGTTGGACATGCTCGTCAAAGCGTCACCGTGTCGTGTCAGACGGCACTCACCCCCGGTCGGAGGCCGGGGCCCGGTTCGACGGACAGCGCGCCGTGACGGGGTGGGGACGCTCAAGACCTCCGGTACAGGAAGGAAATACCTGGTATGGCACGCCTGTCAGGCGTAGACCTCCCACGGGAGAAGCGGATCGAGGTTGGTCTCACCTACATCTTCGGGATCGGCCGGACCCGCTCACTGGAGACCCTCGCCGCCACCGGGGTCAACCCGGACACACGCGTTCGCGACCTCTCCGAGGAAGAGATCGTCAGCCTCCGGGAGTGGATCGACGCGCACTACCGGGTCGAGGGTGACCTGCACCGAGAGGTACGCCAGGACATCCGGCGGAAGATGGAAATCGGTTGCTACCAGGGCCTGCGGCACCGGCGGAACCTTCCCGTCCACGGGCAGCGGACCCACACCAATGCGCGTACCCGCAAGGGTCCACGCCGTGCCATCGCCGGCAAGAAGAAGGCCGGTAAGAAGTAGTAGTCAGCGGCTTTCGGTCGGTGTGACCACTGTCGGTCATCACCGCCGGGCACTGACCGACGACCTCGCAAACGGAGACCACGAGCACATATGCCGCCAAAGACGCGTGCCGCCGGGATCAAGAAGGTCCGGCGCAAGGAAAAGAAGAACGTCGCGCACGGCCACGCCCACATCAAGAGCACCTTCAACAACACGATCGTGTCGATCACGGACCCCAGCGGAAATGTGATCTCCTGGGCGAGCGCCGGGCACGTCGGGTTCAAGGGCTCCCGTAAGTCGACGCCGTTCGCCGCGCAGATGGCGGCGGAGAACGCCGCTCGCAAGGCGCAGGAGCACGGGATGCGCAAGGTGGACGTCTTCGTCAAGGGTCCGGGGTCGGGCCGGGAGACGGCGATCCGCTCCCTGCAGGCGGCTGGCCTTGAGGTCGGCGCCATCCAGGACGTGACCCCGACGCCTCACAACGGTTGTCGGCCGCCCAAACGACGTAGGGTCTGACCCGGTACATCAGGGCCCGCGGTGGCGCGAGGAATGCCTCGGTCGCGCTACCTCTGGCGGAGTTCGCGCCGGCAACACCAGGGCTGAGTGGTCACCAGGTGATCACTCAAGGCCTCCGGTGGCGCGACGAAACACATGATCGCGCCATCTCTGGCCGAAAAGGAGAGAAGGACAAGCATGGCCCGCTATACCGGCGCGGACTGCAAGCGCTGCCGCCGTGAGAAGACGAAGCTGTTCCTCAAGGGCAGCAAGTGCGAGTCACCCAAGTGCCCGATCGAGATCCGGCCGTATCCTCCGGGTGAGCACGGCCGTGGCCGCACCAAGGACTCCGAGTACCTGCTGCAGAAGCGTGAGAAGCAGAAGTGCGCACGCATCTACGGGATACTTGAGAAGCAGTTCCGCGGCTACTACGACGAGGCGAACCGCCGAACCGGCAAGACCGGCGACGAGCTGCTGAAGATCCTCGAATCGAGGCTCGACAACGT
>NZ_CAUVXL010000240.1:0-11363 GCF_963555915.1 Protofrankia sp. Cas4 | reverse complement strand
GGCTGGCTTCGCACCGTCGCGTGACGCTGCCCGCCAGGCTGTGCGGCACGGGCACGTCGTGGTCAACGGTAGGAAGGTCGACATCCCGAGCTACCGGGTCAGCGAGAACGACATCGTCGAGATCGCGCCCAAGGCACGTGAGCTGACCCCCTTCATCATCGCGCGCGAGACGGCGGGCCAGCGCACTGTTCCGGCCTGGCTGGAGGTCATCCCGACCCAGCTGCGGGTGTTGGTGCACTCGCTGCCGGCCCGTCAGGTGATCGACACGCAGGTCCAGGAGCAGCTGATCGTCGAGCTGTACTCCAAGTAGCGTAGACTTCAACTTTTCGTTCGACATGGGTGGGGTGGACGGAGACCCCGCCCATGGGCTCCGTCCGGAGCCGAAGTCACGGCGTCATATGGCGGTCGCCGTGTTTGGAAGGATGTAACGATGCTCATCGCACAGCGCCCGACGCTGGCCGAGGAACCGATCTCCGAGTTCCGCTCGCGGTTCGTCATCGAACCGCTTGAGCCCGGGTTCGGTTACACCCTCGGTAACTCCCTTCGCCGTACTCTGCTGTCCTCGATTCCCGGTGCGGCGGTGACCAGCATCCGCATCGACGGGGTACTGCACGAGTTCTCCACGGTTCCAGGGGTCAAAGAGGACGTTACCGACCTGATCCTGAACCTGAAGGAACTGGTCGTGAGTTCCGAGAACGACGACCCCACCGTGATGTACCTGCGCAAGCAGGGCCCGGGCGTGGTCACGGCGGCAGACATCGCGCCGCCGGCCGGCGTCGAGGTACACAGCCTGGACCTGGTGCTGGCGACCCTCAACGAAAAGGGCAAGCTCGAGATCGAGCTGACCGTCGAGCGGGGGCGTGGCTATGTCAGCGCCACCCAGAACAAGCAGGCGGGCCAGGAGATCGGCCGGATCCCGGTCGACTCGATCTATTCTCCGGTTCTCAAGGTCACCTATAAGGTCGAGGCGACCCGTGTCGAGCAGCGGACCGACTTCGACCGACTGATCGTGGATGTCGAGACCAAGCAGTCGATCTCGCCGCGGGATGCGATGGCCAGCGCTGGCAAGACGCTCGTCGGTCTGTTCGGTCTCGCGCAGGAGCTGAACGCCGAGGCGGAGGGTGTCGACATCGGTCCTTCCGCGGCGGACGCCGCCCTTGCCGCGGATCTGGCGCTGCCGATCGAGGAGATGGATCTGACCGTCCGCTCCTACAACTGCCTCAAGCGCGAGGGCATTCACACGATCGGTGAGCTGGTGTCCCGCAGCGAGGCGGACCTGCTCGACATCCGCAACTTCGGCCAGAAGTCGATCGACGAAGTCAAGACAAAGCTTGCTGGGATGGGTCTGCAGCTCAAGGATTCCCCGCCGGGATTCGACCCGCGACAGGCAGTGGACACCTACGGTACCGACACCTACCACGCTCCGTTCAGCGATCCGACCGACGATGGTGCGGAGTTCGTCGAGACCGAGCAGTACTAGACACAACGGCACCTGTGGCGCCCGTAACACGCTGACGGACAGCGAAAGGAACGAGGAGCACTGTCATGCCCACGCCTTCCAAGGGCCCCCGGCTCGGCGGCAGTCCCGCACATGAGCGGCTGATGCTGGCCAACCTCGCCACCGCGCTGTTCGAGCACGGCGGTATCACCACGACGGAGACCAAGGCCAAGCGCCTGCGCCCGTACGCCGAGCGGCTGGTGACCTTTGCCAAGCGCGGCGATCTGGATTCGCGGCGCCGCGTGCTGCGGGTGGTCCGGGACAAGTCCGTCGTGCACGTTCTGTTCACCGAGATCGGCCCGCGCTATGCCGACCGCGACGGCGGTTACACCCGCATCGTGAAGCTCGGGCCCCGCAAGGGTGACAACGCCCCGCTGGCGCGCATCGAGCTCGTCGAGGCTATGACGGTCGCGCAGGAGGCAGTGGGCGAGGCCGAGCGGGCGCGCGGCAGTCGCTTCATCTCCCGGCGGCGGCCGACCGGTGCGACAGCGGAAGCCGCTGCGGATCTCGCGAAGGAGTCGCCGACCGCGGCCGCGGTGGCGGCGGAGGCGGAGGCCGCTGCGGGTGTAGCCGACGCCGAGCAGGCACCGGCTGATGCGACCGATGTGGCTGATGTGGCGGCTACGACCGATGTGGCGGCTACGACCGATGTGGCTGCCACGGCCGCCGATGACGGGACCGGCGCCCCCACGGCGCAGTAGAAGCGCCCGGCAACAGGTACGCGAGGTCGCGGGGCCGGGCGCGCGTGCACAGAATCAGAATCATGATCGTGTGTCCGTCGGCTCCCTGAGGCCTGTTCGGTTGATTATCGGCGGTATCGACTGGTATTCACCGGACAGGCCCTGGCGATCTGCTCAGGAACCCCAGCTCGCGCGAGCCCACCATCCGCTGGAGGATGGTGGGCTTCGTGTTTCGCGTCACACCATGATCCTGGTGATCCCCGATGTCTTTCCCGCCACTTCGCATCCGGCAGGACAATGTGATCAACGGTGTGATTCAGAACTGTCCGACCGGAATCGTCAGGATGCCGTGAACGCCTCAGACGGGCTGCAGCGCCTGCGCCTCGACCTGGCCTACGACGGGACGCTGTTCGCCGGCTGGGCACGCCAGCCCGGACGGCGGACCGTGCAGGGTGATGTCGAAGACGCTCTGATGCGGGTCGCGCGGTTGCCCGCCGTCCGGCTCACGGTTGCCGGCCGGACCGATGCCGGTGTCCATGCGCGTGGCCAGGTGGCCCACGTTGACATTCCTGATGACGTCCCGCTCGGCGGGCTCGCTCGCCGACTCAACGGCGTGCTGGAGCGTTCCGTGCGGATCACGGGCCTCGCGCCGGCCCCGCCGGGGTTCGACGCCCGCTTCTCGGCGTTATCGCGGCGCTACGTCTACCGGATCGGGGACGCGCCGTACGGGGTCGACCCGCTACGCCGCCACGACACGTTGGCCTGGCCGCGCCCACTGGACGCCGAGCGGATGCGGCACGCGGCCATCACGCTGCTGGGTGAGCACGACTTCAGCGCCTTCTGCCGGCGTAGGGAGGGTGCGACCACCGTGCGGACGCTGCTGCGCCTTGACGTGGCACGGGTGCACGACGGCGTGGTGGCCGCCGACGTGGAGGCGGACGCCTTCTGCCACTCGATGGTCAGGGCATTGGTGGGGGCGCTGCTCGCCGTGGGGGAGGGCCGCCGTCCCCGGGAGTGGGCCGCGCGGGTCCTCGTGCGAGGTGTTCGCGACCCGGCGGTGACCGTGGTTGCGCCGCATGGCCTGACCCTCGTCGAGGTCCGCTACCCCCCTGACACCGATCTCGCCGCTCGCGCGGCGGTGACCCGGGCAGTCCGGGTCCCCACGACCTCGTCCGGCTAGCCGGGCACTCTTAGGCCAAAGAGTACGCGACGATCGTCAGTGCGGCCCGTGGCCGGTGAGGCCGCGTCGAAAGATCGGCTCGGTGGCAAGTAGCGCGAGATCGTGGCTGGCGGTGCTCAACGCGGGGTCAGCAGCTGCTCCCTGGCTACCGTCGGTGTAGGCGAGCTGCAGCACGATCAGGTAATGGCCGCTGACCCGCGCATTCCGCCACGAGTTGTCGCCGGTCGGATTCGTGACCACCGCGCCGGGCAGAGCATCCGCCGGCACCGCCACGGCCGGTACGCCACCCTGGCCGGCAGCGATCACGCTTGCCGCCTTCGCAGCGGTAGTCGCGTCGTCGAGAACGAGAACGGACACCGCTGCCAGCACCCGGCGTCCGGACGTCTCCGATTCACTCAGATACACCGCGTGGACGAGCTGCCGGCACCGGTCGCCGGGCAGCGCGGTAGCGAGTTCACCGGTGAGACCCGGGCACCCGACCTCCAGCGTGGATGCGAGCCGCCGGTAGGAACGAAGATCGAGAGTGGCACGGTCGGCGGCGAAGAACTCGCTGGCTGTGACCGGGTCGGAATCCGTCCGCGCGCTTTCGATGAAACCGGGGCCGACCAGCCCCGGGCCTGCCGTTGCCATCGGCGGCGAGGCCCGCCGGCTGCTGCGGCTGTCATGCTTGGCGACGATGGCGACAGAGGCGATCACCAGGGCAGCCACAATGCCCGCCACTGTGATCAACCTAGCGATGTAACCCCGGGTCACGGGACGAACGGGGGCCGGCGGGCGGCGCGCATCATCCTGCGCGTCCAGATCCTGCGCGTCCAGATCCTGGATAGGCACCAACGCGCCGTCGGTTGCCGCAGCCGATGTGGCCGGGGGCGCTGAGTCCATTGCTGTCGGTCCGGTTGCTGTCGGTCCGGTTGGTGCCGGTCCGGTTGCTGCCGGCCCGGGGACTGCCGGCCCGGGGACTGCCGGCCCGGGGACTGCCGGATCCGGCATGACCGGATCCGGGACGGAGCTGCCGGCGTCGGGGGTCCATACCGGCCTGCGGATCGAGGACGGCAATCCACGCAGCGGGCCGAACAGCGGGTCGTCGGCGGGCGGGGCCCACAGATCGCCGGGATGTTCGAGGGCGTCCCCCGAAACGCCGGGTGAACGCTCTGGCGGTTTCTCATCCACCTGCCGCAGACTACGGCGTGCTCGGTGGATCTTCATCGGCTGCCGATCAGTTCGCAGACCTCGCCGGCCGGCTGCGTCGTCCGCCTGGTAACCTCAAGGACTAGCCGGCCAAAGGCGATGCGATCAGCGGTCTTTTCGCGTCATCGGCGGCCTCGGAGGACCTAACGCTCATGACGGGTTGCGAGATCCAGGCGTCAAGCGGCGTGAGCGGCCCGACGGCACAATCGAACGCATCCGCTGACAAGAAAAGGCAGACCTGTGCGCACGTACCAGCCCAAGCCCACGGACATCCAGCAAGCCTGGCATGTCATCGATGCCACGGACGTGGTGCTCGGCAGGCTGGCCAGCCAGGCCGCTCAACTGCTGCGAGGCAAGCACAAGCCGACATTCGCGCCGCACATCGACACCGGTGACTTCGTCATCGTCGTGAACGCGGGCAAGGTCGCCCTGAGTGGTAACAAGCGCGAGCAGGCCCAGTATCACCGACACTCCGGCTACCCTGGCGGTCTGCGCAGCACCTCTTATGGGACACTGCTCGACACGCGGCCCCAGGTCATCGTCGAGAAGGCGATCAAGGGCATGCTGCCGAAGAGCAAGCTGGGTAGGGCACAGGGCACCAAGCTCAAGGTCTACGCGGGGCCAATCCATCCCCACCAGGCTCAGCAGCCCCATCCATTCGAAATCATCCAGGTCGCGCAGTAAGCCGCGGACCATCTGACCAGGAAGGACAGACGACGTGGCTGTCGTGACCGACGCCCAGGGCAACCCTCGTGCCACCGGTCGGCGCAAGGAGGCTGTTGTCCGGGTACGCCTGCTGCCGGGCAACGGCAAATGGACGCTCAACGGGCGTTCCCTGGAGGAGTACTTCCCCAACAAGGTTCACCAGCAGCTTGTCAACGAGCCGCTCAAGGCGTTGGACCGCGCCGAGTCCTACGATGTGGCTGCACGCCTGCACGGTGGCGGCGTCTCCGGCCAGGCCGGCGCACTTCGCCTTGCCCTTGCGCGGGCGCTGACCGTTGCCGAGGAGGAATCCCGTCCGATACTGAAGAAGGCGGGCTTCCTGACTCGTGATCCCCGGGTCAAGGAGCGTAAGAAGTACGGCCTGAAGAAGGCTCGGAAGGCACCTCAGTACAGCAAGCGCTGACGCGCTGACCTCGCGGGATCTCGAAGTGGCGAGGCTCTTCGGTACCGATGGCGTGCGCGGGGTCGCCAATGTCGATCTCACCGCCGAACTGGCATTGGCGTTGTCGGCGGCGGCTGTGGGGGTGCTCACCGAGCACCGCGTTGCTGGCAGTGGGCGCCCGGCCGTAGTGGTAGGCCGTGACACCCGGCCGTCCGGGGAATTCCTGGAGGCCGCGGTCGTCGCCGGTCTCGCGTCGGCCGGCGCGGACGTCCTGCGGATCGGTGTCGTGCCCACACCGGCGGTGGCTCATGCGGTGATCAGCTCGAACGCGGCCCTTGGCGTGATGCTCTCGGCGAGCCACAACCCGATGCCGGACAACGGCATCAAGTTGTTCGCGGCTGGCGGGCGCAAGCTCCCGGACGAGATCGAGGACGAGATCGCCGAACGTCTCACGGGTCCCGCGTCGACCCGTCCCACCGGCGCGGCAATCGGGCGGGTCCGTGACGACGGTGGTCTCGTGGAGAGCTACACGGACTTCCTGCTGGCGACCGTGCCCGTCCCGCTGACCGGGCTTCGGGTCGTGGTCGACTGTGCGCAGGGTGCCGCGTCCCTGTTGGCGCCGCGAGTGTTGCGCACGGCCGGTGCCGACGTGATCGCCCTGCATTCCGACGGGGACGGGACCCGGATCAACGACGCCTGTGGCGCGACCCACCTGGAATCGCTGCGGGCCGCCGTGGTGCAACACGGCGCTGACGCCGGCATGGCGCACGATGGGGACGCCGACCGTTGCATCGCCGTCGACGCCAATGGTGAGGTCGTTGACGGCGACCAGATCCTCGCGCTGTGCGCTCTTGCGCTGCGTGAGCGTGGCCAGCTTGCCGACAACACCCTCGTGGTGACGGTGATGTCGAACCTCGGCCTGCATCATGCGATGCGGGACGCCGGCATCGAGGTGATCACGACCCCCGTTGGTGACCGTTACGTGCTTGAGGTCATGCGTGAGCGGGGACTGTCCCTCGGTGGGGAGCAGAGCGGTCATGTCGTCTTCCTTCGCCACGCGACGACCGGGGACGGGTTGCTCACGGCGTTGCAGGTGCTGGGCCGGATGGCCGAGACCGACCGCCCGTTGGCGGAGCTGGCGAAGGTCATGACACGGCTGCCGCAGGTGTTGGTGAACGTCCGGGGCGTCGACCGGTCGAAGGTTGCCACCTCAGCTGAGTTGGCCGCGGCGGTGGCGGCGGCCGAGGCTGAACTGGGCGATGAAGGTCGGGTTCTGCTGCGTCCGTCAGGCACCGAGCCCCTGGTACGGGTCATGGTGGAGGCGCCGACCACCGCCCAGGCGCAAGCGGTGGCCGCACGCCTGTCCGCGATCGTCCAGAGCGCCCTCGGCTAAGAGCGCCCGGCAACGGACCCTAAGAGCGCCCAGCAACGGACCCTTGCCATTCGACGCATCCACCCAAACAGGTGTGGCAGCGCTCGCACACTTCCTCGGTTGCGTACCCTGACCGCATGTGTGGGATCATCGGGTACATCGGCGGACAGTCGGCGCTGGATGTCGCTCTTGCGGGGCTGCGCCGCCTGGAGTATCGAGGCTACGACTCGGCGGGCATTGCAGTGGTCGCTGACGGCCGGCTACGTGTTGTGCGCAAGGCCGGCAAACTGGCGAATCTGGAGAAAATGCTGGGCGAGGCGGACACCGGCCTACCCGGGACCACCGGCATCGGCCACACCCGCTGGGCGACGCACGGCGGTCCGACGGACGTCAATGCACATCCGCACACTGACTGCACGGGCGCCATCGCTGTGATTCACAATGGGATCATCGAGAACTTCGCGAGTCTGCGGGCCGGCCTGGAGAGCGGCGGGCATGAGCTGACCAGCGAGACCGACACCGAGGTGGTCGCACACCTTCTCGAGATCGAACTCGCTGGGATGGCCGCTGCCGGCGGTGACGCAACGGCGGGTATGAGCCCGCTCAGCGAGGCGCTACGGCGGGTCTGCGGCCGATTGGATGGCGCCTTCACACTCGTCGTCGTGCATCGTGATCATCCAGACGTGGTGGTGGGTGCGCGCCGCAACAGTCCGCTGGTCGTGGGCCTGGGTGCGGGTGAGACCTTTCTGGCCAGCGACGTCGCGGCGTTCATCGCGCACACCCGCAGCGCGTTGGAGATCGGGCAGGACCAGGTGGTCGAGGCCCGCCGCGACGGGGTTACCATCATCGACTTCGCCGGCGGCGTTGTCGAGGGCCGCCCATACCATGTGAACTGGGATGCCAGCGCCGCGGAAAAGGGCGGTTTTCCTTATTTCATGCTGAAGGAGATCAGCGAGCAGCCGACGGCGCTCGCGGACACGCTGCGTGGACGTCTGTCGAACGCCGGCGAGATTGTTCTGGACGAGGAGCGCCTTTCCACCCAGGACTTCCGTGACGTCGACAAGGTCTTCATCGTCGCCTGCGGCACGGCTTACCATGCCGGGCTGATCGCCAAGTATGCGATCGAGCACTGGACGCGGTTGCCGTGCGAGGTCGAGATGGCCTCGGAGTTCCGCTACCGCGACCCGGTCCTCGACCGTTCAACCCTGGTGATCGCCATCAGCCAGAGCGGCGAGACGCTGGACACCCTGATGGCGGTCAAGCACGCACGGGAGCAGAAGGCCAGGGTGCTGGCGATCTGTAACACGAACGGGTCGACCATCCCACGGGAGTCCGATGCCGTGCTCTACACCCGGTGTGGCCCGGAGGTCGGTGTCGCTTCGACCAAGACCTTCCTCGGCCAGGTCGCCGCGTGTCTGCTGGTCGGCCTGTACCTCGCACAGGCCCGCGGTGTCCTCTACGGCGACGAGGTCGCGCGGTACGTCGAGAAACTGCAGACCACCCCGATGCTCGTGCGCGAGACCCTGGCCACGGTCGAGCCGATAAGGGCGCTTGCGCGCACTCTGGTCGACGCCAAGGCGGTGCTGTTCCTCGGCCGCCATGTCGGTTACCCGGTGGCGCTGGAAGGCGCTCTCAAGCTCAAGGAGCTCGCCTACATGCACGCCGAGGGCTTTCCGGCAGGCGAGCTGAAGCACGGGCCGATCGCGCTCATCGAGCCGGGTCTGCCGGTGGTGATCGTGGTGCCGTCCCCGCGGGGCCGTTCACACCTGCATGGGAAGATCGTTTCCAACATCCAGGAGGTGCGTGCCCGCGGAGCGCGGACCATTGTGATCGCCGAGGAGGGTGACACCGTGGTCGTACCCTACGCGGAGCATCTGATCCGGGTACCGGAAACACCGACCCTGTTCGCGCCGCTGGTGACGACGCTGCCGCTGCAGGTCTTCGCGTGCGAACTGGCCCTCGCCCGCGGCCTCGACGTCGACCAGCCGCGCAACCTCGCCAAGTCGGTCACCGTGGAATGACGCCTGGCAATACAGGGCCGTGGCATCGGCGCCCGGCGCGCGTCGATGCCGGCCCGCCGGCATGGTCGGCCGGCATGGTCGGCCGGTCGGGTCAGTCGGTCGGGTCAGTCGGTCGGGTGCGGGCGTCGCCAGCGGGTCGCGGCCTCCCGCAGATCCATCGCCAGGACGTCGTTGACGGCCGCGAGGTCGACAACCAGGTCGACCAGGCCTGGTCCGTCGAGGCTCTCGAGGAAGTCCCGCAGGTCGATCGGCTGGCCGTCGGCGTCGTAGAAGCCGTCGTCGGTGCTGTCGAAGTCGTCGTCGTCCTCACCGGGGTCGATCGCCCCGGTGGCCACGAGGGCGAGTGCGACGGCGTGCGCGCAGAACTGTTCGACGGCACCGGTCGGACACGTACAGGTCGACCCCGGCGTCCCATCGATCACTGACAGCTGGGTCTGGGTGGGTTGGTCACCGTCCACGGTGCCGGACGCACTGCTCGGTCGGATCCGCAGGTCACCGACTCGTCCCTGCAACGCGAGGGCGACGCCGCGGGTGAACTCGCCCAGGCCCGCGAGGCGAGCGCACTCGTCCTCGTCGAAAACGGCGTGCAACGGGGTGATGGCGATGTCGTCATGTCCGTTTGGCCCCGACTGGTTGACGATCATCGGGCAATTCTACGAGACCTGCGCTCGGCGGGCGCAGGGTCCTGGCACCTCGGGCCGTGGCTCACGTCTGCCACCCGCCGAAGGCGGTGCGATGCTGTTTGTCGCATCGCCGGAGGCGTGCTGGTGGGCTGGTATGGCCGAAGGCGGTGCGATGCTGTTTGTCGCATCGCCGGAGGCGTGCCGGGCGGGGTTGACCGCCCGAAGCCGTTCCCCGACGCGCGAGGGTGCGTTTGACGGTGCGACGGACAGCTTCGACGGAGAGCATGGCCGCTATGAGATCCGCCCATTTGGTGATCCAGGTCAGGGATGCCGAGGCGTCCCTGCTGGCCAGCCTGCCACCTGGCGCCCTGATGCAGCGGGCCGTGCACGGCCTGCTGTCGCATGCGGCACGCCGGCTCGGTCGGGTGTACGGCGCCCGGGTAGTCGTTCTCGCCGGAAGCGGTGACAACGGCGGTGACGCGCTGTGGGCAGGTGCGCTCCTTTCGGCCCGGGGCGCCCGGGTGGATGCGCTCGCTCCCGGGCGTACGCATCCGGCCGGGACGGCGGCCCTGCTCGCGGCGGGCGGACGCCTGCACCGCCTGCCCGGTCCAGACCCGGTTGGCCAGCAGCCGGTACGCGCCGGCGCGCCGGTCGGCGATGACACCGCCGCGGGCCTGGTGGCCGCGGCTGACCTGATCCTGGACGGCATGCTCGGCATCGGTGGGAAGGGCGGCCTGCGCGCGGCCTACGCCCAGTTGGCCGGGCTGGCCCCGGTCGGGCGCACCGTCGCCGTGGACATCCCGAGCGGGGTGGACGCCGACACCGGCGCGGTGGTGGGTCCAGCCATCCGCGCGAGCAGCACCGTGACGTTCGGAACCTACAAACGCGGCCTGCTGATCGCTCCTGGGGCTGACCACGCGGGCCGCATCGAGCTCGTCGACATCGGGCTGGTACTTCCCTGCGCGGATCTGGTCGCTCTTGATGACGCCGACGTGGCCCGGCTGCGCCCGAGCCCTCGTCCGGCGGATTCCAAGTACACCCGGGGCGTGCTGGGCCTGGTCGCCGGCAGTGACCTCTACCCCGGCGCCGCGGTGCTCGCCACCGGCGGGGCGCTGCGCGGGGCCGCGGGCTACGTGCGGGTGGTCAGTACATCGGTGGCCGCCGACCACGTGCGTCGTGCGCACCCCGAGGCGGTGGTCACCCAGATCGACCCCGGTGACGCCGGCGCCGTTCTCGCGGCCGGTCGGGTGCAGGCGTGGGCGGTTGGTCCCGGCCTGCCACCAGACGCCGGGACCGCCCGCGTGGTGGCTGCCCTGCTGGCAGGTGACCTGCCCGTACTGCTCGATGCGGGCGCGCTGGGCGCGTTGGCCGGCGATGCCCGGGGCGTTGCCGCGCTGCGGGCCAGGGCCGCGCCTACTCTGCTCACGCCGCACGAGGGCGAGTTCGTCCGCCTTGTCGGGGCGCTGCGCTGGGACGCGGGGGCGACCATCCACGAACTGACCGTGGACAGATTGGGCGCGGTACGCCGCGCCGCAGCCGAACTGGGGGCGACTGTGCTCCTCAAGGGCGCCCGTACGTTGATCGTCAATCCGGACGGGCAGGCACGGGTGAACACCACAGGCACACCGTGGCTCGCGACCGCGGGCAGCGGTGACGTCCTGACCGGCCTGTGCGGCTCGCTGCTCGCCGGTGGGCT